>JAJFIN010000387.1 GCA_021774955.1 Alphaproteobacteria bacterium
TCCGTGTGCCGATGTTATGGGCGCTGGGGTTCATCTTCCTCTTCACCTTTGGGGGTGTAACCGGTGTTGTGCTTGCCAATGCGGGCCTCGACCATGCCTTCCACGACACTTACTTCGTGGTTGCTCATTTCCACTACACAATGTCATTGGGGGCGACGTTTGCCATCTTTGCTGGTTGGTATTACTGGTTCCCGAAAATGTCCGGCTACATGTACAGCGAACGACTGGGCCAACTTCATTTTGTCGTCACCTTTATCGGTGTGAACATGGTCTTCTTCCCGCAACATTTCTTAGGCCTTGCCGGCATGCCGCGCCGCTATGTCGACTATCCTGATGTCTATCACTTCTGGAATCAGGTTTCGTCGTTCGGTTCGTATCTTTCAGCGGTTGGCGTGCTTATCTTTATATTCACGTTTGCCTGGGCCTTTGCGCGCAAAGAAAAAGCGGCAGCAAATCCGTGGGGCGAAGGTGCAACGACTTTGGAATGGACATTGCCTTCACCACCCCCGTTCCATCAATTCAACGAGCTGCCTCAAATTAAGTAGGTGTGGCAACTAACCAACGCGTTACGGATAGTCGATGAGTGATACCGCATATGAAACAAAAGCGAACGCATCGCCTTTAGACGATGCCGCGATGAGCGGTGTCGCGACGATCGGTGATTACTTGGCGTTGTTGAAACCACGCGTGATGTCACTCGTTGTGTTCACCGCTTTTGTTGGTCTCTTGATTGCTCCCGGGTCTATTCATCCTGTTGTCGCCTTTACGGCAATCCTCTGCATTGCTGTTGGGGCAGGGGCGTCCGGTGCCCTAAACATGTGGTACGACGCCGATATCGACGCGCAGATGACGCGCACCAAAGAACGCCCCATACCGGCTGGCAAGATATCCCCGCAAGAAGCTCTGACTTTCGGCATGGTGCTGTCGATATTTTCCGTCTACGCCATGGCCATTATGGTCAACTACATTGCGGCAGCATTGCTAGCCTTCACAATCTTTTTCTATGTGGTGGTTTATACCATGTGGCTTAAGCGATCGACGCCGCAGAATATTGTCATCGGTGGTGCATCCGGTGCCTTCCCGCCGGTGATCGCATGGGCTGTAGTAACCGGCAATGTAACCATCGAACCTTTGGTGTTGTTCGCCATCATCTTCCTTTGGACGCCACCGCACTTCTGGTCGCTGGCGCTTTATAAAACTGGTGAATACCAGAAAGTCGGTGTGCCGATGTTACCGGTTGTCGCTGGAAAGAAATCAACACGCACACAGATTTTACTTTACTCGCTATTGCTCGTTCCCTTTACGTTGGCGCCAACTTATTTAGGTTTTGCCGGCTGGTTATATGGCGCAACAGCCATTGTGTTGGGTCTGGTGTTCTTAGTTCTCGCAGCCCGCATTGTCGTGGTTGGCGACGACAAGGGTGACGCGAAGGCAGCGGCAAGCCTATTTGCCTATTCAATTTTCTACCTGTTTGCGTTGTTCTTATCCTTAGCATTGGATCATGGTTTGGGATTTTCTAAAGGGCTGGGTTTATGAGTGAGGACCAAGATGTAGCAAGCGGCGGCATTGTTCTGTCACCAGCACAGCTAAAAGAGCGCAAAAAGAAGAATATAGCCATTGCTTTGGCACTGGTTTTTTTCGTTGCCTTAATCTTTTGGACAACAATCATACGCATACAATCAAACATCGACATGGGCATGAGCTGATACTGGAAATCTGATTGAAATGAACACACCGACCACCCAACACGATAACAATCAAAAACGCAGCAATCTGACAATTGTTGCCGTTTGTCTTACTGTTGTTGTTGGCATGGTTGGAGCGGCTTATGCATCCGTACCGCTTTATCGGTTGTTCTGCCAAGTCACCGGTTTCGGAGGAACTACTCAGACCGCGGACATACTGCCTGACAAAGTTCTTGATCGGGTCATGACCGTCCGGTTTGATTCAAATGTTGATGCGGCGTTGAATTGGAACTTTAAACCCGTAGAGCGCTCGGTAGATGTAAACGTCGGAGAAGCCAAACTCGCCTTTTACCGCGCTGAAAACAAATCAAATGAGACTATTGTCGGCACTGCAAGCTTTAACGTCACACCACTGAAGGCTGGAATTTATTTCACCAAGGTCGATTGCTTTTGTTTTACCGAGCAAGTGCTTAGCCCCGGTGAAGTGGTTGATATGCCTGTTACCTTTTTTGTCGATCCGCAAATCGCTGAAGACCGCGGACTTGATGACGTTACAACAATTACACTGTCTTACACATTCTTTCGTGTCGATGACCCGGAGACTGTGGCTCAAGCTAAGGCAGAAAAAGACCGTCAGCCAAATGGTTGATGGATTTGAACAATCCGATATTCAGGCTTGAGTTATCGGTTCGGATTTAAAACTGGGGAAGTGAGCAAAAAAAATGGCACACGGTGAAGTCAAACACGATTATCATTTGGTGAACCCCAGCGCATGGCCGATCGTCGGGGCAGTAAGCGCGTTCATTATGGCCATTGGGGCTATTGGTTGGATGAAGGCTGAACAAGGCGGGTTAATTGGAATTGATAATCCCGCGGTTTTCATTATCGGCACGCTCGGCGTGGCCTACACCATGGCCGGTTGGTGGCGACAGGTTATCAAGGAAGCCAATGGCGGCATCGATCATACGCCGGTTGTCCAACTTCACTTGCGCTACGGCATGATCTTATTCATTGCGTCGGAAGTTATGTTTTTCGTGGCTTGGTTCTGGGCCTATTTCAACGTCGCCCTGTTCCCCGAAACAACAATGTCGTTCGACGGTGTTCTGACCGGTCAAGTAGAACGCAGTGCTTTGATTGGCGGTCAATGGCCACCTGTTGGAACGCCCACATTCGATCCTTGGCACTTACCGCTGGTCAATACGATCATCCTGCTCACTTCGGGCACGACGGTAACCTGGGCGCATCACGCCTTGCAGCATGGAGATCGCAAAGGCTTGAAGCAGGGTTTGTGGCTAACGGTCATTCTTGGCGCGCTGTTCACTTGTGTTCAAGCTTATGAATATGCCCATGCGGGATTTGGTTTCTCCGGCAATGTCTATGGCGGCACATTCTTCATGGCCACCGGCTTTCACGGTTTCCATGTTATTGTCGGAACGATCTTCCTGGCCGTCTGCTTGTCACGTGCTTACGCCGGGCATTTCACGGAGAAGCAGCACTTTGGCTTTGAGGCAGCGGCCTGGTATTGGCACTTTGTTGATGTGGTCTGGCTGTTCTTGTTTGCCTGCATTTATGTCATAGGCGCAGGCACGCCAGCGGCACACTGAGTTTTGTAATTTCACCGGGAGTGACAAACTCCCGGTGAGTTCAACTAAGGACCATGGTCATCGAGCCAAATGACTCCGAGCAAACATCGGTCTCGCCTGTTGTAGCGGGGCTGTTATGTCGCTGTCCAAATTGTGGCAAAGGCTCTCTCTACGATGGTTTCCTCACGATCGCGCCTAAGTGCGGACAATGCGAACTCGATTTCTCCAATGTTGATACCGGCGATGGCCCTGCGGTTTTCATTATCCTGATCGTGGGCGCGATAGTTGTTTTTGGTTCGCTGTTTGTTGAAGTCGCGTATCAGCCACCTTATTGGGTCCATGCAGTGACCTGGCTTCCCATTGTCATTGTGTTGCCGCTCCTGTTGTTGAGACCATTCAAAGCCGTGTTAACCGCTTTGCAATTTCATCATAAGGCGGAACAAGCGCAAGTGCAGGGTGATGAATAACGACCCATGCGTTCCTTCCGTCCTATGCTCTGGCCTACACTTTTTGGACTACTAGCCCTCTCTATTTTGATTTCTCTGGGAACCTGGCAAGTTCAGCGACTGGGCCAGAAACTGGATCTTATTGAAGCGGCAGAAGTGAATTCTATGGCCGTTCCTGTGCCCTTGGATCAAATTCTGAAACAGCAAGACGGCGATCTTACAACACTCAGATATCGACGCGTCATTGTGCGTGGGACATTTGACCATTCCCGTGAACTTCATCTGTTTTCTGTCTTAGATCAGGGCCGCATTGGATACCAAATCATCACACCGCTCATTCGGTCGAATGGATCCACAGTGATGGTTGATCGGGGCTTTGTACCGACAGCCAACAAAGAAATATCTACACGTGCTGAGGGTCAGATTTCGGGTGTGGTGGAGATAACCGGCCTCATTCATCTCGCGACCATCCCTAATCGGTTTAGCGCAAAGCCAGACCTAAAATCGAACGAATGGTTCGAGCGAGATCTCGGTGCCATGGCAACCGCGTTGGGGATCAATCCGGTAGCGCCCGTTTTTGTGGATGCAGATGAAACGCCAAATACCGGTGGATGGCCTGAAGGAGGTCAAACGCGCCTTGAATTCCGCAATGCACATTTAGGGTATGCGATCACTTGGTATGGACTGGCTCTCGCCCTCATCGGCGTTTATGTTGCCTTTCACAAAGCCAATGGACGGTTCGGCCGGATTTAAAGAGGGCGTAATGAAAGCATATCAAGAACTTGAAGCACGACACCGTCGTTTGTCCGCGCTCGGCAATGCTGCGGGGATATTGAATTGGGATCAGGCGACCATCATGCCGTCGGGTTCTGCACCAGCAAGAGCTGAGCTCGTAGCGGAACTGGATGTCTTGGCCCATGAAATGACCACGTCGTCGGAAATGGCTGACCTATTAGCTGAAGTCCAAAGCGACGGCACCAACCTCAGCGAATGGCAACATGCCAACGTGCGTGAAATGAACCACATGTTCAAACACGCCACAGCGATCACGGCGGATCTGGTGAAACGATCTGCTCTGGCCGAATCCGACGCTGAAATGACTTGGCGTGAAGCGCGCAAAAACAATGATTTCAAAAGCCTTGCACCAAAGTTGGATGTGATTTTTGAAATCAAACGCGAAGAGGCTGCCGTCAAAGCCGAAGCCTTCGGCGTGTCTCCTTATGAAGCCCTCCTTGACCAATTTGATCCCGGTCGAATGGAACATTCCGTTGACGTGCTTTTTGATGACCTCGCAGATTTTCTCCCAGGCTTCCTTCAACAAGTGTTGGATCAGCAGGCCGGAAATCCTGATCTGCTAATTCCGCCAGGGCCGCATGCCGAGGAAGATCAATTCAAACTCGGCAAACGGGTCATGGAAGTGATCGGGTTTCCTTTTGAGCGTGGTCGGCTTGATGTGAGCCATCATCCGTTTTCTGGCGGCGCCGATGGTGACCGACGGATCACAACGCGTTACGACAAAGATGATTTTACCAAGTCGTTGATGGCCGTGATCCATGAAACCGGTCACGCGCTTTATCAAGACGGTCTGCCAGATGAGTGGCGAGGTCAGCCGGTCGGCAATCACCGTGGCATGACCATTCATGAAAGCCAATCTCTGCTCTTGGAAATGCAGGCAGCGCGGACTGACGAGTTCATCCGTTGTCTTTCACCTATTGTGAGAGAAGAACTAAAAGGTTCGGGACCTGCCTGGGAAGAAGACAATCTCATTAAGATCTACCGCAAGGTTGAGCGCGGACTTATCCGCGTCGATGCCGATGAGGTGACCTATCCGCTCCACGTTCTCCTGCGGTATCGGCTCGAAAAAGCAATTCTGTCCGGTGACATAAAAACCATGGATCTTTCCGGCGCTTGGAATGATATGATGGAACAATTGATCGGTATCCGCCCGCCGGATGATGCCGATGGCGTTATGCAAGATGTTCATTGGCCAGCAGGAATATTCGGCTACTTCCCAACTTATTCTCTGGGAGCATTGACCGCAGCTCAGCTGTTCCAATCGGCAAAAAAAGCGGATCCGGGCATATTGCCAGCGCTTGGCGAAGGTGACTTTTCACCGCTCTTTGCATGGCTCAACCCAAACATCCGTGAGAAAGGCTGTCTTCATTCACCTGATGAGCTTATCGAAAAAGCAACGGGTGAGCCCTTGAGCACCGACGCGTTCAAGACCCATGTTAAGGCACGCTACTTGGCTTCATGAGTAGTAACGGCTATACCGCCTGCTCACCAATTGGAGACAGGAACGATCAATGCAGTACGTGAGTACCAGGGGCGAAGCACCTGTTCTCGGATTTGAAGACGTCATCTTGTCAGGATTGGCGCGCGACGGGGGACTTTACCTACCCGAGACCTGGCCACAATTGTCGCCTGAAACGATCGCAGGATTTGCCGGCCAGCCTTATGCCGAAGTCGCAACGCAGGTCATCAAACCATTTGTTGGCGATGCCTTAAGCGATGAAGTTCTTGGCCAGTTAACACGTGACGCTTATGCGGGTTTCAACCACCCGGCAATTACTCCTCTCGTGCAAACCGCACCTGGTGAATTCATCCTTGAATTATTTCATGGGCCGACGCTCGCTTTCAAAGATTTGGCGATGCAGTTCTTGGGGCACTTGTTCGCGCACGTTTTAGAAAAACGTGGGCAACGGATGACAATCGTGGGCGCGACTTCTGGAGATACAGGTGGTGCGGCAATCGAAGCTATGCGTGGTCGCAAGGGCATTGATGTTTTCATGTTGCACCCCAAAGGGCGTGTGTCGGATGTGCAGCGCCGCATGATGACAACGGCAACGGATGCAAACGTTTTTAACATCGCCCTTGAGGGCAACTTTGATGATTGCCAGGCAATTTTGAAGGCGCTTTTCAATGATCATGCCTTCCGAGATCGGACCAATATGGGCGGCGTCAATTCGATTAATTGGGCACGGGTCATGGCGCAGGCAGTTTATTATTTCGTTGCCGGTGTTGCCTTAGGTGCGCCCTATCGACCCGTTTCGTTCTCCGTACCGACGGGTAATTTTGGCGATATCTTTGCGGGCTATGTAGCGCGCAAAATGGGTTTGCCAATTAATCAGCTCATCATAGCCACCAATGTAAATGATATTCTAGCCCGCACCTTTGCAACCGGTGTTTACGAAACTGGTATGGTTATTCCAACCAGCAGCCCGAGCATGGATATCCAAGTATCCAGCAATTTCGAGCGTCTTCTGTTTGAAGCATCGGGCAGGGATGCGCCGCGCGTCAGAGCGTATATGGCAGGTTTATCCCAATCTGGCCGGTTTGAAATCGAACAATCCGCTCAAAAGAAATTACACCAAGGATTTGCAGCCGAACGCGTGGGTGAAGACGAGATTTCTCAAACGATCAAGCTAGAACATCAACAGGCAGGATATTTGCTTGATCCTCATACCGCAGTGGGATTGGCCGCAAGTCGCAAAACCTCCCGCGCCGGTCAGACACCTATGATATGTTTGTCCACAGCTCACCCAGCGAAATTTCCCGATGCTGTAGAGCGTATGAGCGGTGTGAAACCGAGCTTGCCACCGCACTTGAGCGGGCTATTTGACCGCGAGGAAAAAATGACAACACTCCCAAACGATGTCTCCAGGGTCAGGGATTTCATTGATAAAAAGGTTTTACCTGCATGAGCATCAAGATCACCAAACTAGAGTCCGGATTGACTGTTGCCACGGATCCGATGCCTCATTTAGAAACGGCCGCTGTTGGTGTTTGGGCCTCTGTCGGTGCCCGGTTTGAAACAGAAGAAAATTTAGGCATCTCTCATTTCCTCGAGCACATGGCGTTCAAGGGAACCGAACGACGGACATCCAGACAAATTGTCGAGGGCATTGAATCGGTGGGTGGTTATCTGAACGCCTATACCAGTCGAGAACAAACAGCTTATTACGCGCGTGTCTTAAAAGATGATGTCCCGCTGGCTATCGACACGCTGTCGGATATTCTCACTCACTCCACCTTTGAGCCTGAAGAGACCGAGCGAGAGCGCAGCGTTATCTTGCAAGAAATAGGTCAGTGTGCCGACAACCCGGAAGATCTAATTTTCGACCACCTCCAGGAAACCGCTTATCCCAATCAACCGATTGGGAGGCCAATCCTCGGGACAATCGAGTCGGTTGGTGCCATGAAGCGTGATCAATTGTTTGCGCATATGGCCGAACATTATGACGCATCATCACTGTTTCTCGTCGCCTCGGGTGCGGTAAACCATGAGGCGATCGTTGATGCCGCACAATCTGGTTTTTCTGATCTTCCAACAACAAAGAACAATGTATCACCAATCCCTGCGCAATATGAAGGTGGCAGCCAATATCACGAACGCTCCTTTGAGCAAGCGCATGTGACGCTAGGCTTTCCCGGTGTCTCAGTTCTTCATGATGATTTGTTCGTGGCCCAAGTCTTCTCGGAGATTTTCGGGGGCAGCATGTCGTCGCGTCTGTTTCAGGAAGTGCGAGAAAAACGTGGCCTTTGTTATTCCATCTATTCGTTCAATGCAGCCTATGCCGACGATGGCCTGTTCGGCATTTATGCTGGCACCAGTGAAAGTTCACTGAATGAGCTCATCCGAGTAACCATTGGTGAGATTGAAAAGCTGACGACCGATGTGCGTGACGATGAAATAGCCCGGGCGGTGGCTCAAGCTAAGGCTGGCATCCTAATGGGCTTGGAAAGTCCTCACGCTCGATGCGAATGGATTGCAAAACATTTACCACGCTATGGACGGGTCCTCACACCAGATGAATTGGTGACTCAAATCGAAAGTGTTGACGCTGGTCGGATCAAACGTTTCGCTGAACGGATAATGGAGACAAAAAAACCAACAATTGCAGCCCTCGGGGCCATTTCTGATCTTGAATCCTATGACCACTTCGCGGCACAATTCGCCAGTTAGGTTTTTTTTGGCATGTGTATGTTAATGTGGTTCTAAGGCTAGGCTGATCTGGACGTGCTTGTTTCCCGTGGGAGTATCAATGGCGATTTTGCGCAACATAGGCAACGATGATCAAAGCTTGGCGCTTCAAGGTAAAGAAGTCTATTTGCGCCAACCGGTCCCCAATGATTATACAGAATGGGTATCACTGCGCGAAGAGAGTCGTGATTTCCTGACCCCGTGGGAGCCTATTTGGCCGGTCGATGATTTAACACGCCCATCGTTTCGTCGTCGAATAAAGCGCTATCAGCGTGATTTGAAAGAAGACGCGGCTTACCCGTTTTTTGTGTTCAGAAAAAATGACGATACGTTGCTTGGTAGCTGCATAATGTCAAACGTTCGACGCGGTGTTACCCAAGCATGCTCTATGGGGTATTGGGTCGGTGAGCGCTTTCACAGCAAGGGCTATATGACGGACGCGGTGCGCGCAATTTTGCCTTACATGTTTGAAACCGTTCACATGCACAGGATAGAGGCAGCCTGTCTTGCTAACAATGATCCATCTCAGCGCCTGTTAAAACGTGTTGGGTTTCATCAAGAAGGCTACGCGCGCAAGTACTTGAAAATCAGCGGCGAATGGCAAGACCATTTACTGTTTGCGATGCTCGACACTGACCCAAGAACGTGAGATGAATGACTGCACAAAAACTGCAGTACCAGAAAATTCAAACAAACTTACACGAGCAATTTCTTGATGAGACGTATTCGTCATAAATACATGAAATTCGCAACGTTGTTGCCTCTCGTATTGTTTTTTCTACCTGGATTTGCTCACGCGCAAGGGGTTGTAACAATTGATGACTCCAAGGTCCCGGTCATTGATGTCACCCAAGCTCTTAACGCGCTCGACAAGAATAGTTCACAGGCGAGTGACGTCAATTTTGAATTGACCATCATAAATCAGACAGCTGAGGATATCGAACGTCACCTCATTTTCGCGATGCCGGTTCTGGAAAAAAACGGATTGTGGGGGACACCTGTCCTCGAGCCGGTAATTTCCAACCTCAGTTTAGCCGATGGAACTGGTGGGCTCATTATCGAGGAGCATGACCCCGTTGGGCAATATGGCCGAGCTCTGTTGACGTTGGAAGCTGGGGCATCAATGACCCTGACCTTCTACCAATCTGGGTCGATGGGGGCAGCGGGTCTTTATCTCTGGGAACCGCAAGCTTTAGAACAATATAGCCGCAACAAGAATTGGCGTGACGGTGTTTTCCTGGGCATTGTCACAGTACTCATAGCATTTGCCGCCGGGACGGCTCTTGCGAGTTGGACGCGCGTTGGGTTTGCACACCTGGCTCTGATCGCAACTGCTTGGTTTTATGAATTTGTCTTGTTAGGGGCAGAGCAATGGTTCTTACCGGCCCAATCGTTTTCTCATCTGGGCTGGCACGCAGTTGGTCTATCCGCACTATGCATAGCAGGGTTAAATCTTGCCCTCGTTAGTCTTCGGCTTGACCCAGAGGCGAAACGTGTTCGTGCAGTATTTTTCGTTCTGCTGGGATTTTTTATCGGCACAGCTTTACTGGGGGTCTTTGGAGTTTCAGGCGCGAACATTCTAGCGCGGGTACTTGCCCTGGTTGCCGGTTTCTTTATTGCGTTTCTTTTTGGTCGTGCTTGGAGTGAGAACGGTTTTATCTATGAACGGGTTCTTCCCGGTGGCTTGGTTTTGATTTTGGCGGGTGCTGCAGGATTGTTGTTGCCACTATTCAATTTGGGCTCGGTTGGTTTTTTCTTAGACCCCCTTTTACAAGCAATTTTTGTTTTCGGCCTTTGTCTTTTGTCCTACGCGATGTTGTCAGTGCCTGTTGTTGACCAGCCTGAATATGTCGACGACAAGTTCATGCCGTCTTACCCGGAACACCGGGGGGAATATGAAGCTCCAACCTATGACAGACGGTCTGATGACGGAGACGAAAAAAAGTATCAAGATGATGATTCCTATCTCGCCGAAGATAGATATGCGTTGGGTGTCGCCGCCGCGCATCAAGGCCTATGGGACTGGACAGCAGAAGATAATGGTGACGGTGACCGCCTCTATCTCTCAGCATCGGTCGATGGGCTACTTGGGTTGCCTGCGGGCACGCTTGAGCGGGATCTGGGCGCTTGGATCGATCGCATTCATGAAGATGACCGAGAAACTTATTTGAGTGCGCTACGCTCTCATTTTGCTCGCGGCAATGTTTCGTTCACGCTTGAAGGGCGCTTCCTTCACGCAGACGGGTCATATCCTTGGCTGCAACTTCGTGCGACCTGTCTTCCCGGCGACGACGGACATGCCATTCGTTGTGTAGGTGTGATCACAGATATATCGCCAACCAAACATATCGAAGACAATCTCATCAGCGAGGCCATGCATGACCAGCTAACCGGTTTACCAAATAGATCCTATCTATTGGAGCAACTGGCTGTGGCACTCGATGACGACCAGCTTGAATGTGATCCTGCGCTACTCGTCATTGATCTCGATCGGTTTAAAACAATCAATGATGGCCTTGGACATGAAGCTGGTGATGACACATTGATTGCTGTTGCGCGCCGTTTGGAATCAGCCGTTGGTGAGAACGATATAGCGGCTCGCATTGGCAGTGATGAATTCGCCGTACTTTTATGCCGCGCAGATGAGGCAAAACAAATAGCCGCCGGGGTGTCGTCGCATGATGGTCCGAGAGCAGAAGAAATCGCCAACTTTCTCCTCGACCTTCTAACTCAACCGATCGAGATTGCCGAACAAGAGATATTTGTATCGATCAGTATTGGAATTGCCTATGGCCATGATCGTCATGAAACCCCGGGGGATCTTCTAAAGGATTCAGAAGTCGCCATGTACCGCGCCAAGCGCGCAGGCGGAAACCGGCATGAGGTCTATCATACGTCCATGCAAGCCGCGCCGAGCGACATTCTGTCGCTTGAAAGTGATCTTCGGCGGGCCCTTCAGCGTCAACAGATGGAAGTTCACTTCCAACCGATTGTTGACATGAGTACACGCGCTATCACGGGATTGGAGGCGCTTCTTCGCTGGCGCCACCCAACGCGCGGGTTGATGGTGCCCGATCAATTTGTCGCCTTGGCTGAAGAGACAGACATGATTGTGCCCCTGGGGCGCTTTGCCATGTCCATGGCCTCACTTCAGGTGGCGCAATGGCAGCGCATGACGATACGAGAAAAACCACTATTCGTCAGCGTCAATGTGTCAGCGCGCCAACTCAAACGCGATGATTTTACTTCCGATGTGCGTGAAGTTTTGGCCGCAAGTAACCTAAGCCCCGGCACGCTTAAATTGGAGGTCACAGAATCTCTAATCATGGAAGACCCGACACAAGCATTGCGGTTGCTGTCAGAAGTGCGAGAAATAGGTGCGGGTGTTTCACTCGATGATTTTGGAACTGGATTTGCATCGCTGTCTAACCTGCAGCAATTTCCGTTCGACACCATAAAGGTTGATCGTTCTTTTGTTGCGACGCTGGACAGCCGTGATGATTCTGCGGTGATTGTGAGTTCGATAATTGCTTTGGCTGACGATCTAGGGTTGACCGTTATCGCAGAGGGTCTGGAGTCTGAAGAAGATGTCCGTATGTTACTCAGTATGGGATGCGAATATGGCCAGGGTTATATATTTGGCCAACCGATGATCGCTGCTGAGACGCAAGTATTGTTGGAGAATGGCGAGCTCACGTAACCGCGCCGAAGTCACACCTTCGTCTCTCTCAGTTTTTTGAAATCGGGCTTCCGTTTTTCCTTAAAGGCATTGATGGCTTCCATATTCGCTGGTCCGCGAGCAAGGGTCGCGAATGTTGGGATTTCGCGCGCACGTGCATCACGCACTTGAGACAGTCGGGCGTTGAGCAGAAGCTTCTTGGTCGCGACAAGCGAGGGAATAGGCATCTGTGCTATGTCATCGGCAATTGCCCGCGCCTCATCAAGGAGTTTCCCAGAGGCAACCTTTCGCCACACCAGTCCACAATCAACGGCTTTTTCCGCGTCCATCCAAGAAGCGGTATAAAGAAGGTGAGCTGTTTCTGCCCACCCGATTGCTGCTGGCAGGAGGTGAGTGCTGCCGGCTTCTGCGGTCACACCCAAACTCACAAAAGGTGCACGTAACCGCGCATCTTCTGCCATCAATACCAAGTCGCAATGAGGCAGAAGCGTCAGGCCAATGCCAACACCAATTCCATTGACCGCAGCAATCAGCGGTTTGGGAAAGGCTTCAACCGTCTCGATAAAAGGGTCAAATCCGTGGCGCAGTCCGTCATTGTGTTTGCGTGGCTTTTCTAGTTCAGCCAAGTCTTGTCCAGCACTAAAGGCGCGGCCTTGTCCGGTAATGATGACCACAGCGACATCTTTGCGTGTGGCAGCCTCTTGTAGCGCTTGCGTGACCGCGTCGTAGAGATCGTCATTGAAGCAGTTAAGCGTCTCAGGCCGATTGAGCGTGAGCACACGGACGCTGTCCCGGTCTTCACAAAGTAAAACATCTGTTGTGCTCATCACGCCGGCTCCACGCGTTCTGGATGGCCAGACCATTGCCATGCTTTGGTGGGTCTAGAAATCCCCAGCATCATGCCACCCAATGACTTCGGGTGGAGAAAAACGGTACCGATTGTTTCTTCGCTACGGCTTTCTGCAGGCGGATCAGTTGTGTAGCCATCACCACGGGCTAGGGCGCGTTGCTCAATTTCCGCGAGCGCACCCGACTCAGCAAATGCCATATAATAACTCTCACCGTTGCGCTCAAAAAAACGACCCATGGTGTTTTGCGGGACATGCGGTGTAATGGCCTCAAATCGATCGAGCAGGTCTGGGTGGAAAAGTGTGAGCGTTCCGTCATAACCGTAATGTTCAGATGTGATCGGTACAAAAACATCACCATCAAGCCCAAAGAGTTCAGCAATTTGATTTGATGCCGCCGGTGCATCCTGGGTTAGCAATGTCACTTCGTAGAAGAATTCGACATCGCCAACTTTCTCTAAATCTTCATCCAGACTAATTACCACACGCAGTCCAGGATTATTGGTCTGAGCGGGATCGATAAACGCTTGCGTACCTTCCATGGTAGGATTTACACCTTGGCTGTTCAGTGTTTTCACAACACCTTCAAAATCTTTAGTCGACACGCCAGCGGAGAAGAGATGCGCACCCTTTTGGCCAACCGCATCAGCGACAACACCGGCGCCATCCGGTTCAAGCAGCTCGATCCAGCCGCGCCCCAGTCGCAATGAAGTCCTCATGGCGCCAAGACAATTCACGCTGTCTTCTCCAGCCGGCTCCGCACCCAGAAGAGCAGTCCAGCACTCGGCAGTGGCTGCCCGATCCGGTACAGCCAATTGTATGCGGTCAATTCGGTTGAGCATTTTTCCACCCTTTTTTGTGTGTTTTTCTCCTACCATTATAAGCACGATTCAGGCGGCTAGGTTCCCCAACATTTCCACCAATGGGTAAATCCGTCAGGTATAGATATTGACATGTGCGCACATATGCATTATATGTTCAATCATGCATACACCAAGGCAAAAGGCTGCAGATGCCTGTTTAGCCGCATTCGACACGGAATGGTTCAAAGCCCTATGTGAGCCTGCGCGCATCGAAATTATTCGCCGTCTGGTTCTCGTTGGTCGGGCAGATATCGGAGATATCGCGGAAGACCTACCTCAAGATCGATCGGTCATCTCTCGCCATCTCCAGTTCTTAGAGAGAATAAATATTGTTTCCGTCGAACGAGTGGGGCGTCACGTTTATTACCAACTCAATGGACCGGCGCTTGTAGAAAAGCTCGAAACGGTTCTGGCCCTGACGCGGCCCCTAGTGCCGTTTTGTTGCCCTGGTCCAGAGAATGACACCGTCGCTGCCTTGAGTGACCCTGGAGCAATGAAAAACACGGAGGAATTTCCCCATGGATAAAGAAATTGT
>JAJFIN010000388.1 GCA_021774955.1 Alphaproteobacteria bacterium
CCACTTGAATGGCAATGGCAGCGCTGATGAGCGCAACCAAGGTAGCAACGCCGAGAATGAGCAAGCGGCGATCTTTGAACAATTGCATCATGGAAGAACGTTTTGCCATCACCTACCTCCCACCGCTTGGCGTTGGCGACGCATCCGTACACGAAACACCGAAACGCCAATGGCAAAGGTTGCAACCAAAAACGGTAGCAAAACGATATTGATCATCTTGAGCCAAGTTCCCAGGCGGTCGACGTCAGCTCGCAGATTATACTGAATATCTCGCTTTGATTTGCGCATAGCAGCCGCTTCAGCCAGAAGTCTTTGTAGCTCTACACGTTGATCAGCCGTTACAACAACTCCGTCATCCTCCAAGTCACTTGGCGCGGCGCCACCACGGATGGCGTCAACCCGGCGCACAATTTCATCGAGCTTACGATCAAGCTCCTCTGCCTTTGGTAAAAAGGCGATTTCGGCCTTGCGCCGTATGTCCTCAACCCGGGTAAAGGGTCGTTGTGACCGCGACCGCGAGCGCAGTGAAATGAGATCGCTTGAACCCATCAAAGTCTCAATCGCATTGACCACGAAGGTCGCATTGTCAGCCATTTCTTCAGGGATACGCTGTCCAAGAAAGATTTGCACTTGCACCCAAAACCGATCATCAAAAAGATCTGAATCCGCGACGACGATTATATTGGCATCCCGCACGCTTTGGCCGAGATGGTCCGGCAGTGGTTCTTCAATGGCATCGCTACCTTCGTTCACCGCATCGTCGGCACTGTCATCCGCCTCGTCGATATCGGCCGGCGGACCATCAGGAAAAGCGCTTACGACCGGCCCCGAGATCCGCGCGGCAATGACATGGCGGTCTACATCAGGCTCAAAAGAAATCAGCAATTCATCAGGGGGCGTCTGAAACTTGGCGTCTTGGTAGTCCAACATTTGCGAGTTGGTGCTGGAACTGATGAGGGGCGTGAACATCGTCGACGCGTCTTCGACCGGCGTCACGGCACCCGTTGAACCCAGTTGAATGAGCGACAAATCAGCTGTGGCAAGGTCAGACTTATTAAACGCTTCCTCATCAAGCCCAAGCCACAAAACATAATCAATACTGGTTGCATCAGATCCCTGGCCATAACCCACCCGGATCGCACTCGATAAGTCGCCGACAATTTTGGCGCTATCAATACTAACCCCCCAAGCCTCCAACAAAGGCGTGAGTGCATAGGTCGAGTTATCCTTGGCTGGACTTGTCGGTTGACCAAACGCGCCTTGCGACGCTGACGACAATTCTGAATAGGGGTCGGCGAAGGCTAAAACTTTACCCCCGCGAAGAACAAACTGATCAACAGCGTAAAGTGAGGCTTGCGTTAGGTCAGTCGGATGCGCCAGCAGCAAAACTTCGATTTCCGGATCGATGCGATCAAAACCGGCCTCAAGGTTTTCAATGTCGAATTGCTCAACTAAGCGCTCGTAAATCATGAACGGTTGAGTTTCCCCCCGCATGGCTGCCGCCAGACCGCCTGTACCGGTTTCCAATGGCAGCCCCGAAACCACCCCTAAAGTCGGCTGCTCCTCGGTGTTAAGCCGGTATAGCATGGAGGCGATGTCGTATTCTAAAAACTGCTCGCGCTCGGGCGCGAAGAACGGGATGATTTCACGGCCATCAATAGTATTGACGCCGACCAGACCAAAATAAATGACGTCGCCAGCACCCGTAGGGGCACCGAGCAACCCGCTGGCCACTGCTTCGTCTTCCGCTTCGGTATAAGGTTCAGGATTGATCACCTCGACCAGCAGTCGACCACCGGCATGGTTTGAAAATTCGGACAAGAGGTCTTGAACGCGCTCAGCCAAAACATGGATCTGTTGAAAGTCGACAGCAATTTCTTCGGAATAATAAAGCTTCAACGTAATCGGTTCTTCAATCTGCCTGAGTACATTTTTTGTTCCCTGGCTGAGAGTGAACAGACTGTCTTCGGTGAGGTCCAAGCGACTGCTACGGAAAACAACGTTCGAAAACACATTGATGGCCAAAAACAAGGCGATCAACAGCACGATGGATAGAGTTGCGATTGTTGAGCGTGACAAAGAGCTCATATTCGTCTTCACCCTGCCTTTTTTTGGTCAAGCACAATTGCATTCACCGTCAGCCAAAGGCTGATCAAAGTGATAAAAAATACGATGTCTCTGAGATCGATTACACCGTCCATGATCGCTTCAAAATGGGTCATAAAACTAAAAGACGCGATGGTCGTCACCAAAATCTTAGGCGCCCAACTGCTGAAGAAATCAAGCACCAGCGGCAAACCACTGACCGTGAAGAGGAAACAAATCACCACGCTTAAAACAAACGCAATCACTTGATTGCGCGTCAGCGCAGACAAACACGATCCGATCGCCAAATAGCCCCCAGCCATAAAGAAACTGCCAATGTAAGACGCAAAGATGACACCGTTATCCGGGTCGCCTAAATAGTTCACCGTCAGCCAAATTGGGAAAGTTAGGAACAGCGCTAGCCCGGTAAAGGCCCACGCCGCCAGGAACTTTCCAGTGACCATTGACCACAGAGGAATGGGCAACGTCATCAGCAGTTCAATGGTTCCCGATTTTTGCTCCTCAGCCCACAGCCTCATCGAAATCGCCGGGATGAAGAATAAATAAAGCCACGGGTGAAACCCAAAAAACGAACTCAGATCAGCGTTTCCAGCCTCATAAAAATTACCAACATAAAAAGTAAAGGCACCCATTGAGAATAAGAACAAGACAATAAAAACATAGGCCAATGGCGTGGCAAAATAGCCCACCAATTCTCGCCGCAAAACCGCAATCATTTGCTTCATGATACTGCTCCCTGCTCACCAGCGTCAGAAGTGGTCAAAGAACGGAACACTTCATCAAGGCGGCCTGCTTCCGCATAGAGGGATTTTATCGGCCAGTGCTTTTCCGTCGATACGATGGCGACATCGTCAATAAGCAAGGTCTCAGGATCTTTGGGAAACACCGTAATGCGCTTACTGGCTGCATTCATGGCGACCTCAGAAATGTCACCGGCGCCTTCGATTTCTTTCAAACCTTGGCGGATAAGATCGGCATCGCCGGTGGCTACTTCAAGTGTCACCGCATTGTGATAGCGCGAGCGCGCGATAAGTTCCGCAGGTGTGCCGTCAGCGACAATTCTTCCCTGATCGATAATGAGCGCGCGCGTACACACCGCTTCAACTTCTTCCAGAATATGCGTCGAGATAATAATCGCTTTTTCTTTGGCCATTGCTGTAATCAGCCTACGGACAGCAAATTTCTGATTGGGGTCAAGACCATCGGTCGGCTCATCCATGATCAAAACTGGAGGGTTATGCAATATCGCTTGGGCGATCCCGACCCGTCGTTTGAAACCCTTCGACAAAGTATCGATAGGTTGGTCCAGGACCGATTGGAGTTGTGTCTTGGCGACCGCATCAGCAATGGCTTTATTGGCCGCCTGCTTTTCATAACCACGAACCTGAGCAATAAAACGCAAAAATTGGCCTGGAGTCATATCCCCATAAGCAGGCGCGCCTTCCGGCAAATAGCCAATATTTTCACGCACTTCGAGCAAATCATCAGAGATTTCTGCACCACATATCCGTGCCCGCCCGGCACTCGGCGTCAGAAAACCGGTCAGCATCTTCATGGTCGTGGATTTGCCAGCCCCGTTGGGTCCCAGAAACCCAAGAACTTCTCCCTTGCTGACACTGAAACTCAGACCATCCACCGCACGGAAACCGCCAAAGGATTTACGGAGATGTTCAACCTCAATCAAAACTTGTGACATGGACAACCAATCAAGGGTTTGCGGGTTTTAATTTGGGATGGCAAGAGCCGTTTAGATAGGCAAGAACGCGCGCCCTCGCAAGTGGTTATTGGTGGCATTTTTATAATGTTTCAAAGGTCCGCCTCTGCAGACGCAAGAAAGCAGATGCCCCCTCTACAACCTTGTTGAAACTTCTACCCTTTTTCCTTCTCAAAGTATGAAGCCTATGGTCACATACAAACTCAAACGAACCATGTGGGAGGTTTCGCGCAGCAGTGGACCAAGCCAATTCAAACGATACAAAAAGCGAACCCAAAAGCTGGATCGTCGATGTTCCCATTCGGGCCTTCGCCTCAACGATGGGCATTCTGGGCCTCGGCTTAGTTTTGCGCAGCGGCGCTGATCTATTGCCGATCTTAGGTCTTTTCGCCCCGGCAACATTGTGGGCTGGGGGAACTTTATTCGGCGTTCTCACAATGATCCAATCGCTACGTTTTATTCTCTATCCAGATAAAGTGAGAAAGGATCAAACTGATCTCACCGGCAAAAATCTCTCCTCCTCTTTTTCAATTAGCATCCTTCTCATTGCCGAGGCGGTAAGGCCGATGAACCAAGGAGCCGCTGTTGCTCTGTGGATCATCGGCGTGACAATTAATGTCATCCTCGCCATTCGCGCCTTGCGCTATTGGCTCCAGCGACCGGTACCCACAGATGAGATCAACCCAACCTGGTTCTTGCCTGTTGTCGGTAATCTTGTCGCTCCAACCATTGGCGTGCCACTCGGATTACTGGAGCTTTCCTGGTTCATCTTCGGCATCGGATTGTGTGGATGGATTATGTTGCTGCCGATCGTGATGCGCAGGCTACTCATACAAGACCGCCTACCGGATGTTATTCTGCCCACCATCTATATCGCCATCTCGCCACCGGGTCTTGCCGCGTCAGCTCTCTTGGCGTTGGTCGGACCACAGGCAGCGATGCTGGCGATCATCACATTTTCATTTGGACTATTTCTATTTGCGGTTTTGCTGACACTTCCCATCTTGCCAGCAAAAGGGCCGTTTTATATATCGTGGTGGGCTTACACGTTCCCAGTGCATGCCATGAGCCTGGCATCGCTCGCGCTCAACAAAAGCAATGCAATATTTCCACCGCAGCCGTTGACTTTAGCGCTGGTCGGCTTATCGATCCTGTTCACATTGCGCGTCGCAGCTATGGCGGTGATTGCGATCATCAAAGGACGGAAATAGCCGAAGGGAGGGGTTTTTGAAAAATTGCGGAGGCCCATATCGAAACTCAAACTGATCCAATATGGGCCTATCCACAATATGTTGCCAAGCCCGCCCCCACACGAAACCCCGGGGGGCTGGGGGGGCTGAGTCAACAAACCGGAGACGCGCAACAGGGACGGTCTTGTCAACATCCCTACTGTCGGTTGGCATTGGGGCACCGAAACGACTGAACCTTGACCAAAATGTGTCGAAATCAATCGCTTGTGGATGAATTGCAAAGTTTGAGTCGCGGTTTTGAAACAAATGACACTTTGTCATCCCTTCCAAATATACGATCTGGCTTGATTGTGACGGCGGAATACTTGCCTTTTGGACCCAAAAAGCTCAAACTTAGAGCCAATGGAGGACAGTCAGCCAATAATAAGGTCATCCGTTATCCTCAACGGAGCGAAGTACAGACCCGCCCACAACGCTCGTCCGCGTCCGGCATCAATTCATTTTGATCGAAGCGAGTTGGATACGATTCTGGCCCTTTATGGCCGCCGGGTCGCTGAGGGGGATTGGCGGGACTACGCCATTGATTTCTTGAAAGAAACCGCCGTTTTTAGCGTCTTCAGACGGGCCAGTGAAATACCCCTTTACCGCATCGAGAAACGACCAAAGCTGGCTAATCGCCAAGGGGCCTATGCGGTGATTTCTGCCAGCGGTCTTATCTTGAAACGCGGACGCGACCTCAGACAGGTTTTGCGCGTTCTTGAAAAGAAAAAATTGCGGCTAGTTGACTAGTAAAGTCGTTTTCAGATTGACCAATACACCATAGCCCTATCCAATTCATCCAAGAGACCTTGGCGCGGATCGATGGATCCTGGTGGTAAGGATGAGGTTTATATCTGACCCTTAGACTTCCCCAGAAAGTGCGTAGCATTTATCAGGGGACCACTCGCAGATCTGTTGAGTACAGAATGTGAAATTTTCAAAAGATTTGTCAACACACCCTATAACCTCTTACGGAATATTGTGCTGAAAAGCCATTGGACCACAGACAAATGCTGCGCATTTTCTGAGGAAGAAAGAAGAGGGTTAAACGAAAGCGATCCGTGCAAAAGTCTCCACCCTGAAGAACGAACGTCACAGTAAAACTGTGTTGATCGACAGACTGATATGGACTCAATTAAAACTTAAGCCGCTTCTTCGGCTTTGCGCTTTTGCGCCGCTTGGCTCAGTAACCTCGACGTACACGCCACATTAGGCCGCGCCAAGAGGCGTTCTTTCAGCGCCCGTTCGGCATCGAGATAACGCCCTGTTTTCATCAGCGCATCAATCCAACTTTGCACAAAGAGATCCCGTTGAGCATGGCTGCCCCCGATGCGGTGAAGACCGATCAACGGATAATCGACGATTTCCAACATGCGCCCATGATCGCCACGCGCATATGAAGCTATGCCCCGTGCCAGCGGCAATGCCACATCACCCCAAACAGATGCCAACGCACCGTCAAGTTGGGAGGCATAGCACTCCATCGATTTCAGGAATTCATCCGCATATTGACCATATCCCGCGCGCGACAGGGCAAAAATATAATGAAGGTCGTGGAACGGCTGAATATGTTCAAATTCGCGCTCAGCAACTTTTTGCGCAACCGCCTGCCAGCGCTCGCCGACATCGACCCCGCGCAATTCCATTCGCCACAGGGCAGAAACCGCACCAATCTGTTCCTGGCCAAATTCCGGCCATTCGCCCCACAAATGATTATCAAATATATCAAGCACCGCTTGATGATTGTCACGATCAAGCTCAAACAGACCGACATGCCACCAATTATGCTCACGAATAAAAACGCTGCCGGTTTCCCAGGTGTCGGCAAGCCCCATCAACCATTCAACACCCTCATCGAGACGGCCTTGTGTTTCCATGACATGGGCGACCGCATGATGGGCCCAGCGATCTTCACGTTCGCGTCTCACGGCTTCTAGGCCCGCTTCTTCGGCTTCTCGCAGGCGATGCGATTGTTCAAGCGCGAAAGCGCGAAGTCCAAACCAATAGGGCGTGTCTTCATGGGCCGGGCGAATGGCATCCGCGGCCGACAACATGCCCTCGGCATCACCCAAATTAAAGGCATGGTATTGTGCCCATTTGGCGGCAGAAATATCGCTCGGCCAACCCTTCACGATCTCTTTCAGAAGCGCCGAGGTTTTGAGCGTATCGCGCCGATGCCAACAATCGACAGCCTCAACAAACAGGCGCTCGCGTTCAGAAATAGTGTCGAGATTTTGTTTGGCGCGCGCCATGTAAGGCGCTGCCAAGCGATAACCTTCTGCGGCCTCGACGGCGATATGAACGGCCGCGCATTGCGCATTCAAATAGGCGCAATCCGGATCAACATTGGTCACCTTCAATATGTCCGCCAGGTTCGCGCTGTAGGAAAGGTGGTCCCACACAAAGCGGTCAAAAATATCGACCGCATCGCGGCTATCGGTGGTGAGGACATTATCGAATGTGTCTAAAATCATACGCACCATATAACAATGCACCCCATCACTGCCTAGCCGAGATGCATGAACTTTATTTCACTATCTGGTGATGAGCCCCAAAACCCATATCTACCCCCAGAATCAAAACCCCCGGACCGAAATCCGGGGGGATTTAAATAACCAGCACCAATCTAATCGCGGCTGCCGAAAATCCGTAAAAGCATCAAAAACAGATTGATAAAATCGAGATAAAGTTTGAGCGCGCCCATAATGGCGGTCTTTTCAGCAACCTCACCC
>JAJFIN010000389.1 GCA_021774955.1 Alphaproteobacteria bacterium
ATGCTGCTTGTCTGGCCGCTTATAATTCAGGGCACCTGCATGGGCGCTGGATAGATGCGACCCAAGGCGTAGACCATATTTGGGACGAGACGAAAGCCATGCTTGCGGCGTCACCAATCGAAAATGCAGAAGAGCATGCAATTCATGATTATGAGGGTTTCGAGGGCGCACCCGTAGAAGAATATAGCAGTTTTGAAACTGTTTTTGCGTTAGCAGGTTTTATTGAGGAACACGGCCCGCTAGGTGGAAAAGTTCTTGCCCATTTTGGCGGCGATATTGAGGATGCGAAGACCGCGTTTGAAGATTTTTCCGGCGAATATGAAAGTCTCGAAGATTTCGCTCTCGATTTGGCAGAACAGACTGGCGCGGAAATCCCCGAAACGTTCGCCCCTTACATTGATTATGCCGCCATGGGTCGCGACATCAAATTGAATGGCAATATTTTCACTATAGAGACGCGCTTCGATGAAATTCACGTTTTTTGGGCGCGGTGAGCAACTGGCGAAATCTTGATGGCGGATCACTCTTCCGACCGTGACAACTTTAGCCAGATAAACCTCAGGCTTGGTCATTTCCTTGAAAGGATCTGGTCCAAGGGCCACCGTGAATCTCATTCCACGGTGAAGACCGGACGCTTTCGATTATTGAGTGCTTTCAGTCAAAAAATTCATTGCGACAGAATTAACAAGTGCAGGTTTATCCTGCAGCGAGTAGTGTGTCCCTTCGGGCACAACAAAAAGCTGAGCATTCGGAATCCCTGCATACAACTCCAAGACATGCTCCAATATGGTATCCTCACGATCACCATTAATTATAAGCGTCTCAGCTACGATCCTTTGTAAATCTGACTTTGTAAAAGTTGGGCTTGTTGTCCACATGATGGACATCTCATTAAGTAGGCCTCCAAAATCATCTAGATTTTCGTGCCCGGTCAAATAATGCTCGATAAAGTTTCCGGGGTATTTGGTAGGGTCGGTATTACCATCCCATTCGTAATTTGCGATGAATGTCCGCATGTCGCCTGGATAAGAATCATAATGGAAAGTCGCGCCCAACAACACGAGCTTATCAATAATCTCAGGGTTTTGGATAGCGATTGTGAGCGCCGTGATGCCGCCATCACTCAGGCCCATTATCGAAATGCGTTCATGCCCCAAATGCTTGGCGAGAGCGACAACGTCTTTTGACATTAACTCATACGATATTTGAGCATCGGCAGGGCCACTACGTCCCTGCTCTCGGCTATCAATAGCGACCACGGTGAACTGTCTGGCAAAGACAGGGATTTGATTTTTGAAACTTTCGCGCGACTCCATACCGCCATGCAAAAAATATAATGGCGGACCCTCACCATTCACAATGTAATCAAGCGATACACCGTTCACAGACAATTTCTCTGAAGCTATTTTTTCACACCCAATCAAAATGATAGCCAATAATGGCAATAATAATTTTTTCATACCCCCATATAATGAGATTTAAAACGATACTCAATATCATAAGTTTCACAATGGAAATGGTTTGATACGATAAACAATTTTTGATCAGAGGCGGAAATAACTAACGCGTACTGTTGCGCGTCTTGCAGTCACCCGCGTTGGGATATTCATCCGTAAATTCATCGCCAAAATGCTACATTCAATAATCTTCCAGAAGATGACCGAAAAGCATGACCTGACGTAGTTACTATTCGACGGGATAGGGGCCAGTTTCAAAGACTGCCTCATGATAGCCTTTTTCACCCACTGCGGTGGCAAGGTCGCTCAGTGGAGAGCGACCAGAACGGATGCGCGTAAGAACGGCGGCGAAATCATACACCGGGCGCCAACCGAGCTCAGTGCGAGCCTTATCATTAACGTAGACCCGATCCAGCGAGGTTGGCATTGACCATCCTTTTTCGGCGTATGCTTCCTCATAGTTGACATACCTACTTACAACGGCAGGTGCATCAGTCCTGAGATCAACGAGGTCTTCGACTTGAAACGGCGTCGTGGCGGAGATGATATATCGGCCAAACCCAATAGTAGGCGCCCGCTTGGCTGCCTGAATGTGAGCAGAAACTACATCTTCAATATCGACGCGACGATGCAGAAATTCATTTGATTGCGCATTCCTTTTACTGAAGGCCTGTCGCATCGCCGCGCTATCTTGTTCCTCAGGGAAGAACCGTGATGTGCGTAAAATAATACACGGCAGCTCGTCTTTTCGATGGTATAGCCAGCACAAATCTTCAGCTGCAAGCTTGGTCAAACCGTATATGTTTTTGGAGCGCGGGATCACATCTTCCGTGATCCATGCCGCTGGCTCGCCTGACGGCGGTGTTAACGCATCACCGAACGCACTGGTCGTGCTTGTAAACACAAAGGAAGACACGCCCTCATCTCGAGCCGCATCCAACAAGTTCAGTGTACCAGTGATATTTGTATCGACAAATTCGCGACGAGAATGGGTCGCAACATGTGGCTTGTGCAGTGTAGCCGCGTGGAGAACAATGGAAGCACCGTCAATATATTTGTTAACGAACGCCCGGTCTGTGATTGATCCGACCTGATCTGTAAACGCCCCGGATTTGATATCGATAGAAGTTACATCATTGCCGTTCGCGCGTAACACCCGAACGAGTGCTTCGCCAAGATGGCCCGAACTTCCTGTCACCAGATAACGCATACTATCCCTTTTGAAATACCCCATTTGTACAGGTAATTGGGTGCTTTTGAATGTCAGAACATATTTGTAGCAGCGATATCCCACCGGATGATCTTGACTGCCCACTAAGTACCCAAAATACTAATTTGGTTGTATCTCGCGTCAACCCGATCAACACAATAAACATGATGCACCCCAAGCTTCCTAAACCCCAGCAGCTTAATATTGTGCTGCCGTTGTGACGGTAGCGCTCAACTCACTGTTATTTTGCTACATAGGTTGCAACCCACACTATCAACCATGGCATTTACTCATTAATCAATACGCCAATCCCACAATGCAATCGCTTCAGATTCAATCGAGAACATATCCAAGCCCTCGCGCCATCATTGCGGTCATGCGAGATTTTTTAGCGCAGAAAATCCAATACCCCGATACTGATGCCGTTCACATGAACAGAAACCAGTCTGCCCCAAGACCCTCCATACCCAGTTTTTCCTCACCGCTGGCGCGGCTCATCGCGAAACAAAAACAGCGTCTTCCGGGTGCTTCTCTTCGTTTCACCCGCCTTCAAGGGGCGGCTTTAGACAGTCCGGCTCCCGCTTCCATGTTGGCGTCAGCAGGGGGATTGGTCTCCTGCGGCAAAAAATATGGAGACTTAAAGATGGCACAAGCACTAGGGATTGTGACGAAAGGCGAAGACGGCAACTTTGCAGGACGCATCTCGATGGGGGTGAATACCAAGATCGAAATCGTTGCGAACGACGCAAAAGAGACCGACAGACAGCCGGACTTTCGCATCTTTTCCACCCAATTGGGTGAGATTGGCGGCGGTTGGAACAGAGTTGGAGAGAGCAGCGGCAAGCCGTATGTATCACTGACACTCGCCCATCCGATGATCGGCCCACGGAAAGTTTACGCAAATCTCGGACTTGCCCATGGCGGCGAAGACAACGAGTTTGCCGTTCTGTGGAACCCGCAAGACTAACCAAGAAATCAAATCTAAGTTACCTGTTCTACTTCATTG
>JAJFIN010000390.1 GCA_021774955.1 Alphaproteobacteria bacterium
GACATGATTTTTTGTTTGGTGCGGACAGAACCGGACGCACCGAAGCACAAAGGCATTAGCTATCTGGTGTTCTCAATGGAGACACCGGGCATTGACGTCCGGCCTCTCGATACTATGACCGGCCAAGCAACATTCAACGAAGTGTTTTTCACTGACGTCCGCGTGCCGACTAACCAGATAGTTGGACAACGCGGTGAGGGTTGGATGGTCGCCAATGCAACATTGAAGTTTGAGCGCGGCATGCTCGGCGATCCTGACCAAGCAGGAACAAGGTTGAAAGCCATCACAGACCTAATGCACGAAGAAACCGTGGATGGAGAGCGGCTAATCGACAACCCACTTTTTCGAGATCGTTTGATCAAATTACAGTCCCGCGTTCTCGCCATGAAGTTTCATGGTATGCGGCTTCTCACCAATCAAATAAAAGGGGAGAGTTCGGGGCTTGCTGGTCTGATCGTCAAACTGCAAGGGTGCGAGCTCAATCACCAACTTGCTGGCCTCGCAATCGATGCTCTTGGTGAATTGGGTGTACTCTATGATAATAGCCCGTATCTCCGCGACGATGGTGCCTGGCAATTCAGATACATGTTTGACCTCGGTCTCATCATTGGGGGTGGTACCGCTCAGATTCAAAAAAACATCATCAGTGAACGGGGCTTAGGCATGCCGCGCGAACCAAAACCCGCGCAACCGGCATAGCTTAGAGGACAGACATCATGGAATTTGGATTATCCGAAGAACAAAAAATGCTTCAAGAAAGTGTGCGCCGCTATCTTGATGACGCTACGCCCTTAGATCGTGTGCGTGAAATATCTGCCACTGGTAAAGCGTTTGATAAGACCCTTTGGCACGGATTGGTCGAACTCGGAGCAACGGCCGCGATCATTCCCCAAGAACACGGTGGCTTAGGATTGAGTTTCCTTGACGCCACTCTCATCCAAGAAAACATTGGACGCTATGTTGCACCGATGCCGTATACAGCGGGTGTTGTGATGGCATCAATCGCCCTCCTCCAAGCAGGCACAGATCATCAAAAAACAGAATGGTTGCCAAAGCTCGCAACCGGTATGGCAAATTTAGGCATCGCGGTTTCGGATCACACGGGTGCGCGCGAATCCTCTGGAATCTCATCAAGTAATGGAAAACTTTCCGGTAAGACATTGTTTGCGTTGGATTTTGCCTCAGCTGACGGATATATCGCCGCCGATCAGGATGGGGCGCTGCATTTGTTTCACGCAAACGCGGATGGCCTAACCAAGGGGTCTCTCAAAACAATTGATCGCACACGGTCGGTTGGCGAATTGGTTCTCGACCACGTTTCCGCAGAGCCACTGAATGCAGAAAACGAAACCGGAGCAGCACTTCAACAAGTCATTCACGCCGGACGTATTCTCCTCGCAGCGGACACTCTTGGTGCTGCAGAGGTGATGATTGAAAAGGCCGTCGAATACGCCAAAGAACGTAAGCAGTTTAATCGCGTGATAGGCTCATTCCAGTCGGTTAAACATCTTTGTGCCGAAATGGCCGCTGAATTAGAACCCTGCCGTTCGCTCGTCTGGTATGCCGCTCACACGATCGATGAAGTTCCTGATGAAGCACCGCTCATGGCGGCGCATGCAAAATCTCATCTCTCAGAAGTTGGAAAATTCGTCGCTCGAACGGCGACCGAGGTCCACGGGGGGATCGGCTTCACCGATTTACTCGGACTGCATTATTGGTTCAAGCGCATTGGTTTAAACCGGCAGCTGCTTGGGAGCCCGGAACGGGCACGTCAAGACGCAGCTCGCCTTCAGGGCTGGGCGGCCTAACAACTACCTGCTGAAGCATTTCTGGTTTAGATTGCCCATATCCACTCTCAGTCAATACTTGCGCTACAAGTGTGCCTCTTTTTTCTACTGGTTATATTTACACCCCTAAAATGCAAGGCTTGGAAGGAGATAAAACCATGTATGTCAACGGATATATCCTGGGCGTGCCCGAGGAAAAGAAGGATGCCTATATCGCAGCGACAAAGATTTTCGCGGAGGTCGCCAAGGATTTCGGAGCCCTCGAGATTTTCGAGAATTGGGAACTTGAGGTTCCCGACGGCGAAGAGACTGATTACCGCCGGGCCGTAAAGGTCCTACCGGGTGAAAAAATAGTCTTTTCCTGGGTGGTCTGGCCCGACCGGAAAACCGGCGCCGTCGCGCATAAGGGCATGTGGGCCGACACCCGGATGAAGGATATGGGCGAAATGCCTTTTGACGGAAAACGCATGATCATGGGCGGCTTCGAACCCATCCTTGCCTATCACAGAGACTGACGTTCAGGTGAAGCTGAACGCGCGATCAAGGCTGGGGCAGCAAAAAAACTCAATCCGATCAAGCTATGCGCCGTGAGCACCCACAATGGCAATGGAGCAAACATTCTGAGCTGGCGCACCGCCCAGATTGTGCGTCATACCAATCTTGGGATTTGACAATTGCCGTTCATCAGCCCTGCCCTGTAGCTGCAGATACATCTCATAGAGCATGCGCAATCCACTCGCGCCAATTGGATGACCAAAACATTTCAGCCCACCATCAATTTGGCACGGAACACCGCCATCGGAATCATAAAAACCATCCATCACGTCTTTCACGGCACCACCTTCAGGTGAGATGAACAGATCTTCCATGGTCACGAGTTCGGTGATTGAGAAACAATCATGAACTTCAAACATACTGACTTCATCGCGCGGATTTTCAATTCCCGCTTCTTTGTAGGCTTTCTTGGCCGCAATCCTTGTTGTGTGGAAGTAGCTTCCATCCCAGGAATTGTGTTGCGTCTCCAATCCGTTTGACAGCGACAGTTGAAGCGCTTTTACAGTTATCAGATCTTTCTTGCCCATTGCCGCAGCAATTTCCGGCGTCGTAACAATCGCACAGGCCGCGCCATCAGACACACCGCAACAATCGAAAAGCCCTAAAGGCTCCGCAATCATCGGTGCATTCAAAGCCTGCTCTTCAGTGATTTCCCGCCTCAAGTGAGCTTTCGGGTTCTTAGTTCCATTGGCGTGGCTTTTCACCGATACATGCGCGATCGCCCGTTTCAATTCGTCTTTAGAAACGCCGTGCTTAGCCCGATAGGCACTCGCCAGTTGAGCAAAGTTTCCCGGCGCCGAACCGTTCGCCATCCATTGGGGGTTTAGTAAACCTGGGTTAGCGGTGGGTAGACCCCCATAGCCAGTGTCCTTTAACTTCTCGACGCCCATTGCTAACGCGATATCACAGGCCCCTGCAGCGACGGCGTAGACAGCCCCACGGAAGGCTTCAGATCCCGAAGCACAAAAGTTTTCAACGCGCGTCACGGCAATATTAGGCAGACGAAGGGTCGTTGACAGCGGTGTGCCGCCCTTGCCCACGCCAACTTCATCGATGTGAGTTGAAAACCAAGCCGCATCCAGCTGATTGGTTTCAATCCCAGCATCTTCAAGGGCCTCAATATAGGCCTCGACCATGAGGTCTTCGGCGCCTGCATCCCAACGCTCGCCAAACTTCGAACATCCCATGCCCAAGATGGCGACTTTGTCTTTGATTCCTGAAGCCACGATATCCTCCTGTGTTGCTTTTATTCAGCAGCTTGTTGTTTTGGTTGAACGGGAACAGCTTTCCAGAAGTATTTCCGGAAGCCACGTTTGGTGTCAAAATCCTTGATCCGGAACACCATGCGGACATCCATCCCAGAATCTATTGTACCTTGTTCCACGTCGGTAAAGTCAGCCATGAATCGGCCACCGTCCTCAAATGTCACCATGCCAAAGTGCTGCGGCGGATCCATCGAATAGGTCAAATGATCTGCCGACCATGACAATATTTTTGCCGACTGATTAGCAAACGAATGAGGTTCCTGGGTGTCGGTGGCGTGGCAGTTTGGATTGACGCAAATCCTCGTTCGCGGAAATTGCTGGGTCCCACATTTCGAACATTTACCTCCGACCAGTCCAAACAACATGTCCCGTCGACGATAGGTCACCGACAGGGCCGTCTTGTTATCCTTTTCAGCCCGCATGCCCTTTTCCATCTCCACCAGGCCATTAAAAGCCAACCATTTCATGTAGTTAGTCTCTTCTCTTCGGTTGGCGAGTGAACCGATTATGCCACGGCGGGCGCCGAGTTTTGGCAAGTCTGCGGTGGTTTCAAGAACTATAGCTTCGGCACCCTGGCCGAAAGCAGCAATGACAATCTTCTCGCCCGGCTTAGCGTGCTCAAGCGCGTGTACAAGCATCACAAGCGGATGTGCCGCACCGGTATCCCCACAAACGTCACCCAGAGTGTCACGTACATTCTCCGGGTCTATGTTCGCTGCTCTGGCAATCTTTTGGGGAATACCTTTAAAGCCGCATGGCATCACAAAATGATCGATGTCTGCACCTTCCACACCAGCTTTCTCAAGAGCTGCTTTGACGGCACGAGGCATGATCTTCGTCAGACCTTCATCGCGGATCCACCGTTCCTCCCAATTGTAATCAAAGTCTTCACCCTCGCCGCGAAAATGGTCGACAAAATCAATCGTCAGAGAGGCACTTCCCAAAAACTTGGCAATAACATTCTCGCTGCCAACTGAAACCGCCGCAGCACCGTCTCCAAACTTCATGTCTTGAGGCGCACCCGCCCGGGTTTTGCGCTTTTCGCCAGCTACGACCAATGCGTTGCTTTGGGCGCCGCTACCAACTGCCTGAACCCCATTCAGCAACGCCGTCAGTCCAGCTTTTTGACATGATGTAATGTCAGCGCTGTGGATCATTTCATCCAGCGAGAGAGCGGTCGCAATAATACCGGCATTTTGTCGGTCTTGAAACGGGAACGACGTAGACGCTGCAAAAATCCCATCAATCGCATTCGGATCCTGCCCAACCATACAATCGCGGGCAGCCTCGACAGACATTGTGATACTGTCTTCATCCCAGTTGGCCATAGATCTCTCACCCTTGGCTTGCCCGGCAATCCCCGGGTTGAACCAAGAGTTGGCTTGAGCGATGGCTTTCCGACTCAACCGCAGACGCGGAACATACCCACCAAAACCCGTGATACCCACTTTCGAAAGATCGTTCATTGGAGCGCCTCCGCTGAATTTTGTGTTTATTGTGCGCGCTTTTCAACTACGCATTTTTCTTCTTTGTCAGCCGCGTCATTAGACCCACTCTTGAGCCCTGCTGCAACAATGAAAAGCTCTCATTCAGCCCCAATTGGGTAATTTGCTTTTACAGAGAAACCGTCGTAACGGTACCTATTCGTTGGGTTAAACGGCTTTATTTTGATGAATTCTGCCTCGCAACTAATAGATCTGGATGCACTTCCCACTCATGTTGCAATTATCATGGATGGCAATGG
>JAJFIN010000040.1 GCA_021774955.1 Alphaproteobacteria bacterium
CCAGATATTCAACAAATCGTCATTTAGTTTCGTGCGCGTAATCTCATCAAGAGCAGCAAAGGGTTCGTCCAACAGCAAAGCGCTTGGGTTTGGGAGCAGGGCGCGGGCCAATGAGACCCTCATTTTCATACCCCCTGAGAGCTCTCGCGGAAACGCGTTTTCAAATCCGTCTAGTCCAACCTGTTTGAGAACCTTATCGACCCGTGGTCCGTATTCGTCAGCGGATTGTCCCAAAATTTCCAATGGCAAGCTGACATTTCGGGTGACCTTCGACCACGGCATGAGAGTTGGTTCTTGAAAGACAAACCCCAGAGGTAAACTAGAGTGGGTTGCATTCTGTTCGTGTTCAATAGTGCCTGTGGTTGGCTTGGCAAGCCCAGACAACATACGCAACAAAGTGCTTTTGCCGCATCCTGAGGGTCCTACAATTGCAGTAAAGCTACCGCGTTTAATATTGAGGGATACATTGCGAAGGGCTTCAATCTTGTCATCAAAAGTTTTGGATAAATTTCTAAGCGAAAAAAGGTCAGGGGATTGGACTGGCATTTATTGACCTGCCTTTGACCCGTGCTTTTTATTCACAAAAGAAAGAGTGTAGGCAGATCGAAAGTCAAGATCACTTTCGTATACGCCGCTTTTCATCATGGTAGAAAAGAATGATTGCCACCGCTGATCCGTCATTGCGCCGATCCCAAGGTTTTTTGCGTCGCCTGAATCAACTATACCGTAAGCGCGCAGTTTCTCAATTGCTTGATCAAGAACATCTTGAGACATTTCAGGATTGTCTCTTAGTATGAGTGAATTCCCTGGTGTCGGGTCATCGTAGAGATAGCTATACCAACCTTCAATCGAGGCATCGACAAAGGCTTGCACGATTTCAGGTTCTTCATCAATTCTGCTGGTTGGCGCGAGAATGAAAGCACCGTAGCTGGGATATCCGTTGTCGGCTAACAAGAAGATTTGCGGCGCAACACCAGTTGTTTTCTCGATGGAATAAGGTTCTGAAGAAAGGTAGCCCTGCTGGATCGATTTTTTGTCGACCAGAAAAGGGGCCAAATTGAAGGTGTATTTCCGAATTTGATCGTCAGTGAATTGGTGTTTTTCACGCAACCAGATCCAAAAGGCACTGATCGTTGCATCCGATATCATGATCGGGTGGCCTTTCATATCGGACAGGGATTTTATGTCACTGCGGGGATGAGTGATCAGCACCTGTGGGTCTTTTTGAAATGACGCCATCACGGCCTTCACCGGCGCGCCAGCTTGCACAAGATTGAGCGGTATAAAGCTATTTGATCCCATGCCGAAATCAACCGAACCTGCCGCCAATATTTGAGGAATGTTTACACCAGGACCACCGGGAATAATTCGAACCTCCAGCCCTTGCTTTTCATAAAAACCAAGCGCCAAAGCTTGATAGAAACCACCGTGTTCTGCTTGAGCTTTCCAATCCGTGGCAAAGGTAATCTGGGTGAGGGCGGAAGGGTTATCAGGTGTTTCTTTGTTAGTCTTCGAGACTGACATTATCACCACTAGCATTGCGGCAATGACGGTGGTGGAAATCATTATCGCTCGAATATTCATTTGGGTAATCTCGAATGTTAATCAATTAGGTGCGTATGTTTCGCATCGTGCTTGACGTCGTTTTTTATCGAGCGAAGCATAATCATCTTCACTAGTTATCAACGTTCGTAACAGGATAACACCAGAAAAGGTTGGGGATTCGATAATCGGCAGATCTTCAGGATTATTTACGCGTGTACCTGCCCCAGCTAGGATCAGTTCGATTTTGTTATCATCTGTTTGAAGATCGTTCACGACGAAATAATTATCAGTAGTGTCGGTAAACATCGATAACGACCAATAGGAATCAGGCACCTCGGCAATTATGCGAACCGGATCCAATGAAAGGTTATAGGCGCAGATCGAATACAGAAGGTCGGGGCTGGGTCGGACAACCTGCCGACTCTCCCAATTCGGTCTTGGTGCATGCAAGATGGTGTTAAATCCGCTTTGCTTGATGAGCTGCGACTGAAGTCGACCCATGACGAGCGAAGGTAAAGCAAACACAAAGACAACATGTACAATCGCCGCCAACCCTGCGGTAAAGATTCCCCAGCGAACAATGCTCCCAAAAAAAGCGCCAATACGTGTCACGGGCATTCCTCCCGAACGATACTTGGCAAAACGACTGTATCGGAGGCTTCTAGAAACTCTTCAGATGGACTATACAACCTAAGAAAAAGTGAGAAATTATCTTTGCCGTTTGTCGGAAGCCATGCTCCTTTGTCAGGAGGGTTTAGTCCAACCGCGAAAGTGAATTCGTCGTCGCCGACATCAAGCATGCTAACAGAGTAACGTTCTTGGTCTGTCTTCATTAGGAAGTGATCTGATCCATAGGCTGTAATCGTCCACCACCTCGTGTCCATGTGAGACCCGCTAATGCGATATTGGCAAGCGGCGTTTAACTTTGCACCGTCGTTGTCTGTTTCTGCGACATAATAAATTGCTTCTGTGCGATTGAGGGCCAATAGCGCGTGGAGGGCGATCGCGGATTTTGAATAAGCATCAAGGTCAGATGTGCCAACTTCCAGATTTGTGCGCCAAGGACCATTCTTGATTGATCGCGACTCTTCACCGCGATCAATTGCCCATAGAGCCGAGCCAATCCCGATCACGAGTGCCGCTATGCAGCATGCAATGAACCGCCCAATAAAACCCGTCATACCCCCCGCCATGCCCGAGACATCCCAAAGATCTCTGCGATATCAGGCAAAAATCAATCTAGTTGGAAATTGAGCCGCCTCTATTCGCTGAGCCGCGCGCCGCGTTACCTACCCATAGGCATCATAATCTGCCTGCGAAACCGATACAATGTTTCCGGTGATCTTTGACAAATTGTGATAATTGGTGGCCTCACAGGTCTCACCAATGATATAGGAAGCTTCCAGCGTAGAGTTGAAGGTTTCGGAGGGTTGTATGGTTCGCGGACTTAGCCGCTTGTTATTGTGCTTATCTATTGTTGGAATATTATCCGCTTGTGCGGACATATATGTGGGTGGCCCCTGGTCAGGTGGTCGACAACAACCATTTCTATCTGGCGCAGAATCTGGTGCTCGCCTGAGTTCGGTATTTGACCGAACGGATCGTCGAGAAATTCACAAGGCAGCCTATCACGTCACTGATAGCCCCGCTGGGTCTCCAAAAATGGCCTGGCAAAACAGCCTGACGGGAAATAGGGGCATAGTCTCAAGTGGGGCGACTTTCCTGGTTGGTTTTAATTCTGGTGAGGAGATCGAAGCACCGGTACGTCTTGACACTTCACCATTTCTGGAACCGCTCGCACAAACCTACGTGACAACCACAAATGCAAATGTTCGCTTGTCGCCCAATACTGAAGGGCAACGCGTGCGAACCCTACCTGAGCAAACGTCAGTGCAGGCTGTGGGTCATGATCGCATCAATGATTGGTATCTGGTGGCGATCGATAACCGTATTATTGGGTATATATATGGCCCGTTGTTGATACGAGTCGAAGGTGATGGTCTTTTGCTTGCAGGGGGGGATCCTGCGCAGCCAAGATTGTGTCGAGAGCTGACTTACGAAGTTACGCTGTCTAACGGCCAACGAGATGCCTGGACCAATGGTGCCTGTCGATCTGGTGACAATACATGGGCAATTGTTGGTGGGCGACCATTGGATCTGACCTGAGCAATCATTTTCAAAAAAGGTACTTATGACCGAACCGCATACGAGCACGCGTGAGCAACGCGCAGATGACCGCATGCGTCGTCAAACTTATCAAAATGTAGGCCTATTTCTTGGCCCGGCAATGTTTGTTTTGATTTTGGTGTTACCTACACCTACAGAGATGTCCTCGGAGGCATGGCGGACGGCAGCCCTTGCATGTCTGCTGGCTGTTTGGTGGGCCACGGAAGCCATCCCGGTGCCCGTCACCTCGTTATTGCCACTTGCTCTGCTACCGGTATTAGGCGTCCTCGACATAAAGAGCGCCGCTGCGCCCTATGCACAGCCCACAATCATTCTATTGATGGGCGGGTTTATAATGGCGATAGCACTAGAACGTTGGAACTTGCACCGCCGGATTGCGCTTCATGTACTAAGTCGCGTCGGTGACCATC
>JAJFIN010000391.1 GCA_021774955.1 Alphaproteobacteria bacterium
CCGGAAGGTACCACTGGCGCTTACGGTTGGCCTGACAGCAATATGTTTTACCAGCCGACCTTTGAACGCACCCTAAGGGAATGCGCTGAACGCGATCACCAAGTCAGCGTCTATTTGGGATATGAAGCCGATTCCCCTCATCAAGACGGCGAAGGTGTAAAAATCTCGGCCAGGCATATTGAAGATGGTACGGAAATTACTCTGTGTGCCCCTTATTTACTCGCAGCAGACGGCGCATCTAGCCCGATACGAAAACATATCGGTTCCCAGTTTAAGAGTCTCGGCTATGATCGTGACTGGTTAGTTGTTGATGTCCTCATGGGACGTGACCTTGAACTTCCCAAAATCCCTCAACAAATATGCGATCCTGACCGGCGCGCCACCTTTGTTCCTGTCGTTGGGCTCCGGCAACGCTGGGAATTTCAGCTCAATGCGGGTGAAACTCGCGATGAGATGCTACAAGAACAAAAGATATGGTCCCTTCTCGAACCCTGGATAAATTCCGATGATGGTGAGATTGAGCGGGCTGCGGTCTATCAATTTCACGCTGCTACAGCGACCAGATGGCAAGATGGCCGAATTTTCATCCTTGGCGATGCAGCCCATCAAACACCCCCTTTCCTCGGTCAGGGCATGTGTGCGGGAATTCGAGATGTCGCCAATCTAGTTTGGAAACTGGATTTTGTGCACCAAGGATTGGCCAACGACAAATTGTTGGAAACCTACCAACAAGAGCGAGACCCCCACGCGCTTGATCTCGTCGATTACGCGGTTGAGGTTGGAAAGCTGATTGATGCCCTTGCAGACGCTCAGGTAACCGGCCAAAGACCTGACAATATGGATGCCATCTATGGCGGAAAAAGAGGGTTTCCTCACCTCCATGGTGGCGTATTGGCTATCCAAGAAGAAGACGAAAGCGACGGTGTCACGGGCTTTCTCGCTCCCCAGCCGCAAATCTCACCCGAGAATGAACAGCCAGATCTAATGGACAATTTCATCGGGGCAAATTTTTGCATTTTGTCATCACAAGATGTCTGGCAATCCATCACGCCCTCCCTACAGAGATTTTTGAATGAGATCGGCGCAAGGTGTCTTGTTCTGCCGAAAAAAGAGCGTTGCTCGCATGAATTGGATCAATTGCTCGCTCAACACGAAGCCATCATCGTTCGACCTGACCATTACGTGTTTGGGGTGGCTAATCAGTCTAACCCACTTCACTCACAACTTGAAAAGCTTCAATCACATTTTGATTAGCTGAGAAAATAATAGAGAACAATCAAACTGTATGTCTAGAACTGAGTGAACTATGACACTAATACCCTTTGAGCAAGAATATGAACTCTATCACTTCGGTGAATCCATGTGCGCGCAGATGGTGCGTGTTGCGTTTGCAGAAAAGGAAATTGATTACAAATCCCACCACATCGTGTTGTGTGACATATCCGTTGATGGTGACAATATGAGCCCATCGTATTTGGCGGTAAACCCCAAGGCCGTTGTACCGACACTGATACACAATGGGGTGCCAATTTATGATTCATGCGAAATCATCAGATACATTGATTCACAAAAACCGAACCAAGGACAGCGACTACGGCCTCCCGACTCGGAAAAGATCGCGGAAATTGAAACATGGACCCAAGAGACTTCCATGCGTGAAGACGTTGGGTTTGCTTCAACATTCGGCACAGCAATACCTGCGGTGACATCGCCAATTATTGGTTATTGTTTGAAGCGTCAACCGGTGCTTCATGTGATACGTACCTATTGGAATCATCCCATGAAGGAGAGGCGTTATGCATTCTACATCATGAGGTTTTTCAAATTACCCAGAAGATTGATCGAAAAGGCGGTTGCAAATTTGGCGAAAGGTCTAGTTCAAATTGAAAAGAATCTTTCCCATGGCGGCGATTATATGTTGGGTGAGTTTACCCAAATTGATGTCATGCTCATGGTTCATTTTCATCGATTAGAGGATGTCCACCTTATCAAGGTTCTGGAACACCCATCTCTTAAAAAGACTGCGGCTTATTGGAACAGATTGCAAGCACGTGCGAGCTATGAGAGTGCAATAACAAAGTGGCACCATGAGAATTGGCGCGAAGCTGTAGACGTGGTGTTTAATGGCAAACCGTCTCCATGGTTAGAAGAACTGAGTACAGCACTGTGACATAATGAATTGGCATATTCGCATGCGCTTACTATCATTTGATATCATCTGAAGTATAATCGTGGATACCAACCACTCTGATCACACGCCCATCATCATCGCTGAGCGGAAGAAGAAGGGCTTCATAGTGAATGTAACTTTTCTCACTACTATGCCAAGAAAGATCTGCCTGGCGATGAAGGAGCTCCCCGGTCTCCCGAATGTGTTGATAGGGAGGCACAATAGCATTTGCGTTTTCGCCAAATAGCTCTTCGGGAGTTCGCCCCGCTGCAATGCCAACATTAAAAAACTCTTCAATAAGCGCGCCGGCAAATCTGTATACAAATTTTTTTTCCGATACAATATCAAGAAAAAAAGTTGTTGAGAGTAACTCTGGTATTTCGATCAAATCAAAATCATCTCGATACGGTATTGCACTCCCAACTCGACACGTGTCCCAATAGTTCAAGGCACGAACAAGGTTGGAGCTTACCACTCGCGATTTGACGTCGTTATAGGCGCCTAATGTATCTTCCATGTGGCCCTCAGCACGTGGATGACCGTCTCCCCAGAAGGTGCGCTGGACAGCTTCCCACTTGCGACCGAACAATTTCGGCTATCTTAATATTAGTTAGCATTCTATTTTTTTGCTCAGTAGAAATCAAAAATAGATAAGAACCCCCTGCGCTCGGACGACTCTGGGCCGGACCTAACGTACCAAAATTAGGTTACTGAGATATCAAAGCGAAAACGCGGGTACAAAAAAACCGCCAAACCCTGGGCCTGGCGGTTTCTTGTTGAAGTTTGGTGTCAGCGTTCAACTAATCACTGCTCAATCACTGAAACGAAATGGTCACTTCGGCGCGCCGGTTCAGCGGCTCTCTGACACCATCGCCTGACTTAACCGCTGGATTGTTTTCACCATATGCTTCAGTGACGATCTTACCGGCATCAATGCCATATCCGATCAAAGCTTGGCGAACGACCGCAGCGCGTTGCCTCGAAAGGCCATCATTGTAAGATTTTGTACCGGATGTATCAGTATTACCTTCAACACGGATCACATCAGCGCCGCCGTCCAATGCGTATTTAGCGCCTTCTTGGATGATTTGTTGTGCTTGATAAGTTAGCTCTGCAGAATCAAACTCAAAATAAACGATGATGTCTTTGTCATCTCTCGTTGGCTCTGCCATAGGTGCAGGTGCGGCGGCAATCGGTGCCGAACGCTGACCAAATGGGAAGCGTAATGCGGCAAATATACCGTGAGATACAAAGTCTTGTTCGGCGGTTCCCATGCTGGAAGGATATTCCAATCCAAATCCTCGGAAATACCGATAAGAGATGTCTAGAATTGCACTTTCAGTCATTTCATAGCCAAAACCTGCAATGGCTTGTGCTGCAAATCCAGCCTCGTCACCTTTGACAGTAAGCGCCCCTGAGATGACTTCATTGTCAACCAATGCGACACCAATCCCACCACCAAGGTAGGGTACTATCCGAGATTCTGTCGGGAAATCGTAGATGACGTTGAACATTGAAGAGAGCGCGGAAACATCACCCATTGCAGGGCCAAGTCCTGTGGTATCGTAATCTGCGTCACGATATCCAAGCTCAAACTCAGTCCGCCAGTTGTTACCCCAATCGTACCCAAGCGCCCCCAAGACGCCAAATCCGTTGTCCGTGTCTGCCGACACATTGCCAGCACCCAACTCGAACTCCTCGCCGCCAGAAAACGTGTAACCAGCCCCAATTGAGCCATAAGGTCCTTCATCTGCAATCGCTGGCCAAGTTGCCAACATCGCTGCAGTGATCAAAAACTTCATCTTCATCTTCATCTTCATCTGAGTCTTCCCCATTTGCCAATTTACCGCGGAATGACAGGATCCGCGATCCGTCCGACTGCCCACAGGCAATTGGTGTCATTTAACCATGAAACCGTCACTTTGGAAGCCGGATATTGTGCTTTACCCACCTAATATGACCCGCTTGTGGCTATATAGTGATCTTCTAGCAACACTCAACTTAGTATTTGATACCTAAGGTATTTCGCATGGTTTTGGAGATATCAGTCGATCATGAGGTGTTCTCTTCGACGCGGTGTTGCAAATAATGTGAATGAGCATGCACCATAGCCGCCCACAAAACACGAGCACTTGGCTGAGACCATACATCAAATTTGAACCACATTGACCGGTCAAAAGAAACTCAGCGTCTTTTCCAGTGTAAACCTGGAGCAAGCTGTCCGTAATCGATGTAATTCATTTCTCCGTATACTGCTTATTAACGAGGCTGCTACGCTCGATCAGTATGGATGAGCAGTAGCTCTTCTTACTCGACCACAAGCAACTCTAACACCTAGGCACTCTACGGAAACGTGCCCCTGTTTTTAGGGTGGCCTTAAGAGTTGTTGCTGTCTACTATTGCAATCAATATCTAATTTTGGACCCAGTAGATGCAGAATACATCTGGGAATTATGACAAGCGGTTGGCACTTCCGGCGGTCTTGAAAACTATCGAATTGATGGGCTTTGCACTGGTCTATGCATTCCGGTCTCGCGCAGCCTATTACCTGTTGCCGTTGACGCTTTACGTTGTGTTAACAATTGCGCAATGGTCAAGGGCTTTGGCAAATGTAACCCCTGACGCGGTCGCCTACTTTCAATTGGCGCGTCATTGGCTGGAAGGCAATCCAGAACTTGCAATCAGCGGATATTGGGGGCCACTACCTGGATGGATAATCGCGGTCGCGATTCCCCTGTTTGATGATCCAATACAAGCCATCCCCTCAATCAACTTCATTGGCGGTGGAACCATAGTCGTTGGATCGCTTTATCTCTTCTCAATACAGAAACTTGCAAAGGCTTACTCCTTTTCAGCAGGCATCATCATTGCTCTTTTTTGCGCGCGTTGGTTTTCCGAGTGGATAACACCCGATCTTCTGCTCGGAGGAATGTTGTGTTTTGGTGTTGCGTTCACATCACTTGGAATGCAGCGCCTGAACAAAGCCTATGCCATTTTGGGCGGCTTATTCAGCGGGTTGTGTTTCCTCGCCAAACCTGCAGGCCTCCCCCTCGGTATAGGCCTGCTATTAGTGTTCTTTGCTATTGCCTGGGTTTCGAAAACCCAAAATTTATCCAAACTTCGTCAATTGATAGTGTGGCCGTTTCTCGGATTAACGATCGTAGCAAGTTTGTGGATTACAACACTCAGTCTGCATTACGATAAATTCACCTGGACAACGTCATTGTCTGGAAATCTAGCATATGGTGAATGGTCGCCCTTGCCCACATGGCAGGAATATCATCAACCGAGGGCTGGCCGTATCACAAGCTGGGAAGACCCCACTGAGTTCAGCCGTTCGTCAGCTCGCGATTCTTCTGTGGCACTTGCTCCACCATCGACCAAAGGCAATCAGATAAGTGAAAAACTTCGCTATTTGTTCGTTCATGTTCTTGAAGCAACGAACCATCTTAAACAATTCGACCTTCTAGGGTTACTCGTTGTGTTACCCCTACTGTCGATATTCATTGCAATCGGAACAGGATTCCGAGATGAAGAATCAACCTGGCTTTGGAACATCATTCCGGCAATTCTTGTTATTGGTCTCTATGTTTTATCGAACACCTACCCCTTTCGATATTTTTATCCAGCGTTTCCATTTCTTGCGGGTTTGAGCTTTGGCTTCTCACATTGGTGGACACATAAAGTTACATTTCCGACTGAAAAAATGCCGTTCATCGTTCCCAAGAAAGTCACTGAAAGCGCTCTGATCATAATGCTTTCACTGTCGGTCATACTGCCTCTTGCTTATCCTCTTAAAGCATCAGTTGCAGACAAACCCGACACAACACCATTTACCCTGGGCAAAAGGGTTGCTGCTGAATTAGACAAGCGCGGCGTGGTCGGTCCAACCGCTGAATTGGGTGATACACGGCATGTTTCTCTTTACGTCGCCCTGTATACCCAGCAACCTTTTATGGGGATGCAAAGAAAATTTGCGGCCTTAGACAGGGTGGTGGAGTTGGGCGTAAGAATTATCATTGTGAATGAACATCACAACGATATCCCGACAATAGAAGGCGACCCACGTTTTACACGGGTTCCGTTTTTCTTCAATACTGCAGACAAATCACGATGGCTCAAAAAGTTTCGCATCTATAGCGTAAGCACACCAACATCTCCCACTGCCTCGGCGAGCTAATTGTTACCTTGCAGTCCAAATATAGGTCTATTCAATTGGATGCGTGAGCCTGTTTACGGAAAAATGATTCCACAAGACATCCAACAAACACGACGCCGCTATAAAGGTAATAGACTTGATGATAAAGCAAAGCTGCTATCGCAAAGGGGATCCCTCGACATTTAACAAAAAATCCAAATAAGCTTGAATTGGTTATAAACGCTAAGATCAAGAGTATTATTGGTATCCAAAATAAATTGGGTATCAAAGCTGAAACGAAAAGGCTCAAGAATAACAATCCTGCGACCATCGCACGCGCGCGTTCTGCGAAGCCAACATTTAGATCATCGGTCATTCCAACATCATTTAGCATTAAACGCGTCCAGGGGATCGCTCGACAAAATACATCTGTATGGATCATACTTGTTAATGTCCATTCCTTTAAATGAGTGGCGTGCAAATCATGGAGGAGGCGAATTTTTCCACCATTTGCTCGCATGCGATACCCCAATTCGATATCTTCGATAGACGGTCTCTGATATCGATCAATGTCAAACCCTCCAAGCTCAAGAAACTTGTCCTTTCTCACCGCACCGCAGCCGGCCCAAAATGTTGATGCCTCAGCTTTTCCTTTTTGATGGAAGAAACGATGGACCAGGTTTTTGTATTGAGAAGCAAAATTTTGCGCAGGTGGCTTGTCGTCATAGGATCCAAAAACTGCCACAACGTCCCCTTCGACAAAGGCTGCCTTGATTTGTTGCGCACTTCCGGTTTGGGCTATGACGTCAGCATCAACAAACCAAAGGATTTCGCTACTGGCTTTTTGAGCTGCAAAATTCCTGGCCGCTCCCGGTCCGCCATTTTTTTCCATTGAGGCCACATCAACGCCCATGCTCCGCACAAAATCTGGCGTATCATCGGTAGAACAATCATCGACGACCAGTAGTTCGTCAATCTCACCGGAATCTCGCATTGCGATAAGGATAGGCAAGGAACGTTTCAGATATTCAACGGCATTATAAACCGGCATGATAACCGCAATATTGGGTCCTGAATTCATCGGTTATTTACCTGCAATCGCCGCTACATGTTCGCGTCAATTAGGTCGGCAAGGCCAACGTAACATTAGCCGACTTTATAATGATCGCGTTCAATGGAGTCTGACTGAATTATTTCTTGATACTCATCTTCGGTGTTAACCGCCATGTGATCAACTGAAGCGCCAAGCAACTTGCGGCCGAGCAACAACCCCATCTCTATGGAATGATCGGCATTGTTATATCTAAAAGTGCCACCGCGCCCGACAATGTGAATTCCTTCGTGGCCCAGCAGAAAATCATTAATGGTATCAAT
>JAJFIN010000392.1 GCA_021774955.1 Alphaproteobacteria bacterium
TGCGTCCGATTGAGGAAATAGCAGTCGGAGACAAAGTATTAGCACGAGATGAGAAGACTGGTGAGACCACTCTCAAGCCGGTGACTGAATTGATATCCCGCCATGACCGTATCATTTGGAAAGTGGAGGTGGTGACATCTCTAACCGGCGAACGCGAACAGTTTCGTACCACTGATGACCACCCTTGGTGGGTTAGCGGTGTTGGTTGGAAACGGACAAAAGAGCTTACATCAGGCATGTCAATTTCGACGGCGGATGGGCGCGGCGTCAATGTTTTCTCCGTTGTCGAAACTGGCGAAACGGAAAAAACCTACAATCTTGAAGTCGCCGATTTCCATTCCTACTTTGTGGGCCAGAATAAAGTCTGGGTGCACAACATTTGTCCTCCAGTGGATGCAGCAAGGCGCCTTGGAGTAAACTTAAGTGATGTTAAGATCACGAACGGTGTGGCTGAGATCAGGATACGAACAACCAGAACGTTGAGTGGGAAAGATATTGCGGAACTACGTGACTTCTTGAAATCTGAAGGCGCGACCAGTGTAGCTATCAACTCAGGAAGAGTGGTAAATAAAGAACTGAACGAGTTGCTGGGAAAATTCGCTGACAATGGTAGAAAATTCAAGGGATTTGATGTATTCCGGACCGGCAATGAGAGGAACGAATTCGTATTAACGGGAATCCTGGGTGATTAACAAAGATATCGTTTTTGCGCGAATAAGAAGGTCTGGTTTAAGGGATTTGGCTGGAGAGTTTTTTGTCCTTGGTTCGCAAGTTACTAACCTCTCAGGAGTGATTGTTCCTGAAAGCTTGGATGCGTTGTTTGGACTGTACAAATCTCCAGACTGTTGGACGATTGTATCAATGGATGGTGTTTATTTTTGTACTGATGGACATCCAAAGTACATCCAAAATAATGTATTTGGGCTGGAGTTGCACAATTTCTACTTCGAACAAGGTAAGGAGTACGATGGTGAATTTGCAAATATTGGCAAAAGTGGGAAAGTGTGGATCATAAATACGGTCGTGGCGAGCGCCGTGGCAAATATCCTTCTGATGTTTGCTTGAGTACTGACTGAGCAAATCGAAGAGGTCAGACACCATCGATATTCAATCTACCTAGTAGAGCCATTCAACTGTTCGGTTTTAGCATCTCAGTATATGACATCAGCCACTCGCGTCGAACCTTCCTGACCCCACACTTGGGCTGTAGCCTTGGATGCGGGTTTCGGTACACCGTGATCAGCAGAAACCCATTGCTTGATTACGTGTCCCAATTAGCGCAAAATGATAAGTCATCTAAATGCGTGAAAGGGCTCGTCTGTGCGTATTGCTGCCCAAGGGATAGATCCAGCCGAAGCCATCATCGAAAAGCTCGTCGAACAACACCTGATCGATGATTTTGCGCTGGCGCGTGCGCGTTCTATTGCAGCGGAAGAGGGCAAGCGCGTCGATCAGGTTGTGACTGGTTTGGGTCTCGTCAGCGATGACGATCTCGCGCGCGCTTATGCCGAAGTTTTGTCGCTCACGGGTGCGGTCGACGAGGACTTTCCTGCCGAGCCCATCGCGGGATACGAATTCACTGCAGCCTTTTTGGAAAAGGCACGGGTCTTACCGCTAGGCGTGAGGCCTGGCGAGACGGGCGAGAGCTTTGCCCTCGCCATGGTCGATCCCTTGGACGAGCAAGCAGTGTAAGGCACGGCCTTCATCGTCAAGAAACCGATCTTGCGCCTGGTCATGACACCGGCGCAATTCGAGCGCGCCTTTACTAAGGTCTATGGACATTCAGCCCTTGGCGGTTCGCTTTCGGACGCGCTCAGCGGGGCTGAGTTCAGCGCTGGGGAAACCGACACACTCCAACGCCTGCGCGATCAAGCCTCTGAAGCGCCGGTTGTGCGCTTTGTCAATCAATTGATCGCCGAGGCAATCGAGCAACGCGCCTCGGATATCCATCTGGAACCGATGGATGGTTTCCTCCGTGTCCGTACACGGATTGACGGCGCTGTTGGAACGCAACACTAACTATCGCAAATTCTGCGGAGACTGTTGGACTGGAATTTATTGGCTTTCAGCCATGCACTGATCCATTTTTTCCATCATCATTTTGTGCATTTTATCCATATCCATCATGCCTTCTTTATCTTTGCCTTTCATTTCCATTTTTGAGGATTCCATCTTGGCACTGTGTTCTTTGTGCATCTTTTCCATGCAGCTGTGCATGTCCTGCATCATCTGAGCGCGCATCTGCGCCATGCTTTCTGCGTCTGATGTGGTGGTGACTTCTTTATCGAAGTAGACGCACCCAGTGGTCGTGAATGCTATCAACGCCAACGTGGTCAACAATTTTCGATTTACCGAGATCGCCATGAGAAACCCTTTCATCTTGTTCACAAGAACCAACGTTATTGCTGCTCTTGGTGAACCCTATCTACGAACATCCTAATGATGCATTGCGTTGGGTCAAAGGTAGGATGCCCAGCAAACAATAGGATTCAGCTCTAATTATAATAATACAAAAATACACTGTATTATAATATATTGTACATCCGTCACTTGAATAATTGATGCCTGGCTGCTACTTCATTGGAGGTATGGAACCACCGATAGTGTGTGAGGCGTGTCAATGTTGCCAATCGTTGTCGATCCAGAGATGGTTGCTATCGGTCTCGTTGCCCGTGATGGGCTGGGTTTACGCCGGATGAGGATGCTTGAAGAAGCAGGCGTCGTCGGGCTCAATATTTTCTCTGACGCTCCTTCCAAGGAATTTGAGCAACAGGCAAAAGACCGGCTTATTCCGCGTTTACCGGATCGCTCGGACCTTGAAGCGTTGTCGGTTCTGTTTATCGCCGACCTGTCACCCGAAGAAGCTGATCCCATCGCGCGTGAAGCGCGTGCTCTTAGCACTTTAGTCAATACCGAAGACATTCGAAGCGGCTGTGATTTCCATGTTCCGGCGATCGTTCGGCGGGGTGACTTAACCTTCTCTGTGTCAACCGCGGGGCGGTCGCCGGCCCTTGCGCGCTGCTTGCGTGAATATTTGGAAGAAACCTTTGACCCCCATTGGTCAGACCATGTCGATGAAATTGCCGATCTGCGAAAAGTCTGGCGAGAAAATGGTGTGTCGTTAGAAGAATTTTCGCCGCGTACACGTGCCCATATCGCAAACAAAGGCTGGTTCTCATGACAATTCAGGTTGCGATTCATCAAGAGCAGGCGGATCAAGTTGCTACTCTTAAAGAGAAATATGCGGGCATGGTGGGAGAAGAGTTACTCCGTACCATGATCGAAGAAGAGTTTTTGGACGATATTGTCGCGGTGTCTTCGTTCGGGTCAGAGTCCGTTGTACTTCTGCACATGGTGTCTCAGATTGATCCGACGGTGCCGGTTCTGTTTCTCAACACAGGCAAATTATTTGGCGAAACTCTGCGCTATCGCGACCGCTTACAGGCAAAGCTCGGTTTAACGGATGTGCGAAGCCTTGCGCCACACCCGAAAGATGAAAACGAACGCGATAAAGATGGCGATCTGTGGCTGCAGGATACCGACGCGTGTTGTCATTTTCGAAAAACCTTGCCGCTGAGGCGCGCCTTGAGCGGATTTAGCGCACAAATTACCGGGCGCAAGCGGTTTCAAACCGACGCCCGTACAGACATGCCGATGATTGAGGAAGATCCGCAACAGCTGGGTATGATCAAAATTAACCCCCTGGCCAATTGGTCGTTGGATGATTTAGCGGCCTATATCGAAAAGCATAATCTTCCGCGTCATCCGCTCGTCAAGGACGGTTATCTGTCTATTGGTTGTATGCCGTGCACCCAACGGGTCAAAGCCGGCGGCGATTATCGCGATGGTCGGTGGGCAGGGCTCGACAAAGATGAATGCGGCATCCATGACGGCGAATATGTCGATGGCGGTGGGATTTGATTTTTCTGGCCGCCGCCACCTGCCAGGGCTTCACAAGACGCGTCGAGTTTGCTACATGCGCCCCTCCACCAGGCTTGCGGTCGTGGCGGAATTGGTAGACGC
>JAJFIN010000393.1 GCA_021774955.1 Alphaproteobacteria bacterium
ACATCGCAAACCATGGGCAAAGCTCTTCGAGCCACCGCCAGATCCACATTCCTACCGCCTTCAAACAAACCAAATCTCATGGAGCTTCTAAATGTTAACGCTAAACCGGACACCAGTGGATCTAGTCGCGGGATGACAATAGAAAAGTCATGGAATGACGTTCTGATTTTATGAGGTAGCGCAACAATAGCCGTAACATAAACTTAGTCGGACTTGTCTAGTGCTCGTCATACTCGCCGGCGAGATCCGACAATTGTTGTTCGTCCAAGATTGAAATATCGGCAGCGCCATTTAAAACAATCAATCCGTCTTTGGAAAACCGCGTGAATGTCCGGCTCACCGTTTCAACGGTCAGACCTAAATAGTCGGCAATATCAACCCGCGCCATCGGAAGCAGAAAACGGTTTTCTTCACCGGGCAAACCTCGGCCTTTCTTTTTTTGATCGAGTAAGAACGTCGCCAACTTTTCTTGTGGTGACTTACGGCCGAGCAAAAGCATTTGATCTTGTGAGGCAACAATCTCATTCGACATCATATTGAGGAGGCGGTCCTCAAGTTGAGGCATTTCGTGAAACAGGCCCTCTAGCTCTTGACGGCTCATGCGACAGGCTTCGACATCGGTCACGGCTTCTGCTGAATTGATGTAACTGTCCTTGAAAGCGAGACCCAAAAAATCGCCGGGATATAAAAAACCGGTCACAGCCCTGCGGCCATCGGACAATAGTTTGGTCAGCCGAACGACACCGGAAGTGATATTGAAAACTTCGCTAGCCTCATCGCCTTCATAAGCAATGCTTTCTTGCGCCTTGAAATCTTGGCCTATTGTGATGGCATCCATGCGGGCCAGTTCACCGCAATCGAGCACGCCACAAAAACTAAGGTGACGAACACCGCAAGAACGGCACCGCTCACTCAGCGTTGAATTTTCCGGCTGGCTGCCCGCGTGCACAATCGCTCCCTCTCAATGGATGCGCATCTCGTTGTGAAGCTTAATAAATATGCTCCATCTGCTTCAATTTCAACGGTTACCGTTAATTGCGTTGAATCATTTTGAGGCCATTAATTGCACTATATCCTGTTTCGACGACAGATAACAGGTGGCAATAAATGGCGGTATCGCTGGTTGTAGATGAGCTCAGCCCGAAATTCGAAGCAAAAGCTTACGGTTTAGCGCGGGTTTCAGGGTTTGAGGCAGATGAAGAGGGATTTCGAAATTCGGTTCATGCATGGCGTCAGCGCACCGACCCCGGGCCCCATGGGGTTAAATGCATCTGCAACAGACAGGGATACATTCTGTCATTGGTGTTTTATCGGTGTTGGCCATCAGCTTGTGGACGGCGTGTATTTGAAGTCCATTCAACAATGACACCGGAGCTGGTTGATTGTTCGATACTACAAAAATCTTTAGAAACTTTGGAATCGCAAGCCTACATCATGGGCTGTACTGCCGTGCATGTTGCGCAGCGCGCAATGCCCACGGACGGATCAATCCCTATTTCCGATTACGATCCTCAAGGGTATCGGATGATCGAAACGGGGCTGTGTAAACATCTCTATACGCATTAACTTCTGCTATCCAGCCAACCATGCGAGCGGATCTACTCCAAAGATGAGTGGGTGGCCCCAAAGTAGCAGTGCAAAAAATGCGATGGTTGCTAGAACACGCCCCACGCCAATTTCAGAAATCGATAATAGTTGTCGCCGGCCGACAATCGCGGCGCCTGGAATAATGCTTGTGCTATTTCGGTAGCTAGCCGCACCCTCGCCCGGATCCCGTCGCAACACCCATTCGTTTTTGAGCAACGCGTAGAGTGCGATCAGCGCTAAAGTCGCGAACGTCACTACGCGCTTTGCGTCTGCCGTCGCCAGCAAATGCAAACTCGCCCAAATGAGAAGACCAACACTGCCCGGTGCGCGTGTGATCCGGTAAATACCTTTCGCCGATATTGCTTGAGAGAAATCCGACGCCTTTGTCGTCATTCGGCCGATGACAAGGAAGATCGGGATCGGCATCAAAAGCGTAAGGACTAAATGCGCCTGAGGGATTGGCGGAAAGAGCTGCCAATTATTTTCCACGCCACGGTAAGCGGCGACAAATCCCCATAAGATCGCAAGCGACAATATTGAATAAAGCGTCATGAAGACAGGACGGCCCAATAGCGAGAGCAGCCAGGGCCGCACGCCGGGAGCGGACGGAATGGCATGACCTAAAAACAACAGAATTGAGAAAAGGGCTAAATGGGTCAAGATGATCTCAACTTTATTTGGTTAAGTCGCCATACAATTGGACGCCCTTCGAAGACGAAGAGCAAGAGGCTATCTTGAGATTTAGAAAAACCGTTCGCCAATTCATGATGTCATCCCGCTGCTTGACAGCGGGATCCATCTGAATAGCAACATCGTTGGATACCGCCAATACATCTTGTGTCAAGCCACGGTATGACAATTGAAAGCTTCACCTATAAAACCCTCTAGGAATGGCATCGCTCACGAATTATCCCCACAACTATTAAATATGTCTGCACAAATTTATGCTACAGACATCGCGCTTGCCGCCACTGCTTCGTTGCCACGTTATCGAACAACACACTTTATGCAAATCTCACATCTCAGCGAACAAAGAATTGTAGCCAATACTGACGAGCCGACCCAAAAGATGCTGGCGCTTTGGCATCAACATTGTCGCGATGTGCTGGGTAATGACATGGAAGTTTGTGCCGCCAGCCGGTACGATCACGCACTCACAAAAGGTTTTTCAGGTGAGTTAAATACCGCGATTCCGATGTCGCTAGATGGCAAGCCAACACTGCTTCTGTTGTTCGAAAACATGACTTCGGTCGAAGAGGTCATTGTCACGCATGAAATTGGTCATCAAGTCCTGAATCTCCAAGGCTTCAAGGGCGTACACAAACAAGGGCAACCCCACACACATGAAGAGATGAATTTCAACAGCATGTGCCAACACCCAGCACTTTATGCTCTTCAAAGATCAATCGGGCATGACCCTCAGGAAGTTATTGACGGGAGAACTCGACGTAACTTATCAAAAACAAAAATAGATCCGTCCGCAAAAGTAACGGAACCGTCGGTCAGGTGGAGCACTGTGCGCGTGTTGCAGATCGCAGATGATATCTTCAACTGCTCTGCCGACTTATCAGAGTCGTTTATGTCGCACCTAAAGGAAGCGTCGCCCGATGAAGCCAAATGCGTTCTTGACCTCTGCGACATTCGAGATTCCTTTGATCCCGCTAATTTAGATTCCTACCCAGCATTTGTCCGAGAGGCCAAGAAGCGCCTTGGTTTTGGAACAGATTGGATCGTTTTGGACGAGTTACCAGGACTGAGGAAATTGGCAGCTCGGCAAGGTTAGCTTTGTTCACAGCTTAAGTAATCTACATACGGAATTCATAAGTCTTCACTCTTCCGGTAAATGCTTGCGCGTATTCAGCGAAAGCGACTAAGAGTGAGCAACTTTTTCGACTCTACCGCCTACCGATCAATTGTGACAAGAACCTTATGCCCGCCCTCTGACTGCGTGGCGCGCTCTATGGCTGACTTGATGTCGTCCATTGAATATGCCGAATCAACCGCCACAAATTTGTGACCTGCGAGGAGCACCTTTGCCAATCTGTTGTAAAGCGGTTCGACAAACTGCGCGTCCGCCGACACCAACAATTTCGTAAGCCAAAAGCCTCGAACCGCAATGTCTTTGAAAACGAATGCCGTTGGATCTACGTCAATCGGCATACCGCTAAGGGCGCCATAAACTACGAGCTGGCCTTCCTCGGCCAAACACGAAGCTAACTGACCCGTGGCCGCTCCTGCCACTGCGTCTAAGGCGAGACGAATGGGCGCCTCTCTTGTCCCCGTCGCCGCGCGCTCAGCAAGATCGTCACCGTCTGTGAGGACCAATGTGGCGCCCAGATCGTTAAGTTGAGATGTATACAGATCAGAGCGAACAACATTCACCGTATTCAACCCGCGCTCTTTGGCGATGGTAATGAGGGCGCGCCCAACCGCTGAATTAGAAGCGTTCTGCATCACCCAATCTCCCGGTTGGAGATCGACGAAGCGGTCGAGTAATAAGGCTGCAGTCGCTGGGTTCACTTTCAAACCCGCGAGATCAAGTCGGTCCAGCTGTTTTGGTACGCGCACGACTTGATGGGCTTTGACACACCGTTGTTCGCTCCAATTGTCGATCGTCAACAGGATCACGCGATCTCCAGGTTTTACCGATTCTACTGAAGCGCCGACCTCCGCCACGTGTCCTGTCGCTTCATTTCCCAACGATCCAGGGACTTGTCCTGCAGCCGGATAAAATCCTTGCAATGTCAGAAGGTCGGCGGGGTTGATCTGAAAAGCGTCGATATCGACGATGACTTCATCAGGTGCTGAAATTTCAGGAGGCGCAACATCTGTGCAATAAACCACTTGCTCTGGCGCGCCCGGTCCATCAAATCGAATTTGTTTCATCGAATATCTCTCTTGTGAAAGCTGTCGCCGATCACGCTTGATCGCGATCCATACCGGAATAGAAGAAGCCGCTAATGGTCAACAGACGGTGCTCTTCGTCAAGCAATCCAAAACTCGTGCCGATCTGGAGCACATTGCGGTCAGCACCTACCAATTTCCAATTCGCCAACGTCCGATCGTGATGGTGCAACACAGATTGTATTTCGAAACGCGCACCCGGCGCGCTCTTTTGGAACTGGCCCATATAGTCTGAAAGCCCGGCCGTGCTATCGATCAGCCCATTGGGGTCGCAATAAGTCGCTTGAGGTGCGAGGCATACGGAAAGCTCCTTGAGGCGGGTCTCACCATCCGACGACCATATCGCCGAGTACCGGTTCCAAAGTTTGTCAGGCGTCATGCAAATCTCCCAATTGGTTGAATTCAGCATCGATAGCAGCCTCAAGCCGCGAGCGGTCGTAACCGCCTCGAAAAAGGACAAGGATGCCTTGATAGAATGTGAGAAGTTTGGTCGCCGCAATTTCGCTATTGTTTGAATAATTTAGTTCACTCAAACGGGATCGAAACGTTTCAAACAAGATATCGAATCCATGTTGAACGGACCTATGATTTTGTTCTTCACCAAATTCGATTGCTGAATTGGTGACTAAACAACCAAAGCTTTGCTGATCTGGTTCAAAAAGCAATGTAGTGAATAAATCACGCAATCCTCGAAGACCAGACCCTGGCGGCGCATGGCGTTCAATCCGCCCCTTCAAGACAGCGGTCAGATAATGTTCGAAGGCAGCATCGAACAATCCACGTTTCCCATCGAACGCGTTGTACAAGCTGCCCGATGTCGCGCCAGTTGCTTTTTCAAGGTCCTTCACCGAAGTTTCGGCAAATCCCTTCCGCCGAAAAGCGTGCATAGCGCGTTCCAGAATTTCGGCTTCATTATGGACGCGAGGACGAGCCAATGTGATTCTCCATTATACAATGATTATTATATAACAAACATTGTATAACGATGTCAATGGAACCTGCAACAAACAAATTCACAATTTTGAGGTGAGTGGAGTAGAAATTTTTGAGTTTCACCGATTAAGCGATGATTTGATTTATCAATCTGACAGGGTGTCGCAAGCGGATAAGACCGGTGTGACTCAGCTACGGAGAGTTACGTGGGCTTGAAAGCAGAAGCAAAACGTCACGGTGAGGACTACCCGTTTTAATAGCGGTACAGCTGCTCAACTCAAACACAACTCAGACAAACCGATCACAGGTCGAAATCGGATAAGTCCTTTTCTCAAATTTCCCCTCCATTACCGCAATCGGCGGATTCGACAATCCGTGCCACCAAACTAAACCGCTGGGTGACGATTTCTTTACGAAGCACTCGCCAAAAAAAGAGACCCTGCCGATGAAGACAGGGCCCAAGTCAGTGAGGCTTGCGCCCCACCGGGAGGAAATCTAATTCAAATAATCAACCGGCTAGCATTTGGTCGGCGGCTTAGTCACAAAAAAGGAATAAGGAGGGTGCCCGGGCTTTGGTGCAGATTGGGTCGTTTTGGACGAGTTGCGAGGGCTTAGAAAGTTAGCGGGTGGAGATTTAGAGATCTGACAAACTTCTTTGCCCATCTCCCAGACTTGACCCGGAGCCAATACCAGTGGCTTGTCCTCTAGCTCAGGCGTGCTTTCATGAAGCAGAGGTCACTTGTGGTGTGGGGAACCGGCGGGGCCGCTCTCCTTCTCAACCATGGTAGCCCTTCGGGTGGTTGAGAAGGAGAGCG
>JAJFIN010000394.1 GCA_021774955.1 Alphaproteobacteria bacterium
TGCTTTTCCAAAGTCTATTTTTCCGGTGTCGAGTACCGAAGGTAACAGTAGCGACAAGCGGACCAATCCGTAGAAAAAACCACCAGTGACAAACAATACTAATAATTGTGCGATTGAATTTTGCGATGATTTCGACATTCCAATCATCAATGCCATAAACATGACAAATCCGAACGCCAGAATGAGAAAGGCGACAAGGAAACGCCAATCATTGGGTCCCAGTTCGAAATAGAAAAATCGCGTTGTAACGCTTTGATCCGACAAAGCCATCCGATACAGCGCAACCATCATCATAACATTCAGAAATAGGTAGACGAAGATCGCCACTATAGAGACCGGGGATAACACGGGCGTTTGTGCGTCTACAGGTTGTTGAAGATTGACATAGAGGCTTGCAACAAACGATAGGGCCAAGGGTAACCACAGAACACGAATGATCTCGCCAAATCGTCCGAACAAAAATCGATAGGCTTCAGCGACGATCTCTAAGACAGGTAGGGAAGGCTTCGGAGCGTTCATTTCACATCTCGTATCATTCTTTGTGTCTTGCATCGGTAAAAGCCCTCTTCGACACAGTCAAGGCTTGGTGGGTTTAAAGAGTGGCGGGGTGGACGGTTGCTATTGCATCTTTAATGATTGTGGCAACGGCGCTGGGATTTTCCATTGGTAGAAAATGACTTGTCCCTGCCACTGTGCTGCAGGCTGTATTGGCACCATTTCTCTGACTACCCGATCGAGCAAGTAGTTGTACCGCGCGTGATTCTGGACATGTCGATCTGTGTTCTCCGCTGACAATGGTTATCGAACATTGTACCTGCCGAATCTCGGACCAAGTTTCAAAAGGAACGCATTCAAAGATCGCTGCTTCCCAATCGGGTGCGCAGCTTAATCCGACTTGACCGTCATTTTTTAGATAAGTGCCGCCCTCAATGTAGTTTTCGAGGAAACCAGGCTGCCAGGATTTGAAAATACCTCTTCCACGATATTGCTCAAGAATGGCCTCCGTGTCGAGCCATGATGATCGACGCTTCTCGGCACCACGGGACAAAGGGTTGGGGATGCGGCGGCCCAACAATCGAGCCGCGATCATCATAGGGTTTGTGAGCAAGCGCAGGGTTCGGGGAACAACTACCGGGTCAATTAATACCAACCCTAAAACGAGATCTGGACGTTTTGCTGCCGCTAGAAGACTAGTCGTTGCACCCATCGAATGGCCAACAAGGAATGAAGGCCCAATGAAGTCTAAGACTTGGATGAGATCATCTCGAAAGTGAAGCCAAGAATCTAGCATATCGGGGTCGGCTGGCACACTCGTATTCCCGTGCCCACGGGCATCCCAAGCTGTGACTTTGTGATCTTTGGCAAGCTCGTTAAGCAGTGGGAGATAGGTTTGACCGTTGAAACCATTTGCATGGGCAAAGTGAATTTGAGGGCCGGGAAGATTATTGGTGAGGATCGAAAAAGCCCCAATTGCCGCAGAAACGCTTATTCGGGTAAAATTCTCTTGAGTGTTGAGCACGAGCAAAGCTTTATTGTTGTTTTTGGTTTGCGTTTTCACTGTGCAGAATTTCGTCTTGCGTTCAAACTTATTCAAACGGTTCTGTAGCAATTCGGCCGAAGCTGTTTAGGCAAACCCCAACATCTTCGTCGTAAATATGATAGGTGAACTGAGTGGATCAGCCACACTCACAAAATAAAAAAATTGCCGGGGCCATTCTGGCGGGCGGTAAATCACGTCGCATGGGCCAAAATAAAGCCAACATAGAGTTCCAGGGTCGACCACTTGCGTTGCATGTCATTGATCGATTGGGTCCACAGGTCCCGCAACTGTTGTGGGTTGGCGACGTAAAACCGCCAGGCGAAGCGGAATCCTTGCTAAAAACCCTCCACGACGCCGTACCTGGTCGGCGAGGCCCCCTCGCAGGTATTCTAACGGCCTTGGAATGGGCGGCTTCGGATGCCTGCATATTTGAACTGGTGCAAATTGCGACTGTCGATATGCCGTTCTTGCCGGATGATCTGACCGATAGACTGAGGACCACAGCAAACCCCGATTGTGCCGCCATCCCTACTTATGCAGGTGGCAGGCTGCAACCTCTCGCGGGGCTGTGGCCAGTCAGTTGGGCACCGTCTCTTCGGACGGCGCTGGAGCGCAGCGAATCGTTGAGTGTGCGTGCTTATTTGGATGAGATGCCGTCAAAATTGGTCGATTTTGCCAGTGGCTTTCGCGATCCGTTTGTCAATATCAATACGCCTGAGGATCTTGCCAGAGCTGAAAATAGTGAATTTTGAAACTCCGTACCGTCTTTAACCATCATGTCGGGAACGAGTCGTGCTTTTCTGGACATTATGATATTGTTAGCTCGGTATTTGGGTGTTGGAACAGCGATCAATAAAAAAATAAACAATGATCAAGGGATGCTTGAATGAGCTCTGTTTTGAATACACTATTTTCGCCGTTTGAACTGGCGGGTCTTCCGTTAGACAATCGCCTGGTAATGGCGCCGATGACCCGTAGCCTATCGCCGGGAGGTGTTCCAGGAAGCGATGTGGCTGCCTATTATCGTCGGCGTGTCGAAGGCGGCCTTGGTCTCGTTATCACCGAGGGAACGACGATTGGCGATCCTTCAGCCAGTAGCGACATCAACGTTCCTGAATTCTATGGTCAGAACCCGCTCGCAGGATGGAAGAAAGTCGTTGATGAGGTGCACGATGCTGGCGGCAAGATAATGCCTCAATTGTGGCATGTGGGCTCGATGCGGCGGCCGGGACAAGGTCATCATCCAGATGTTCAGAGTGCATCACCGTCGGGCATGACAAGTCCCGGTAAAAAGAAATTTGAACCGATGACCGCAGGCGATATCGAACGTGCGATCACAGCCTTTGCTGATGCAGCGCGAGAGGCACAAGACCTCGGATTTGACGGTATCGAAATCCACGGAGCGCACGGTTATTTAATTGACCAATTTTTTTGGGCCGGTACCAATGAGCGGACAGATGAATATGGCGGTTCGCTGAGCCAAAGAACGAAATTTGTGACAGATATCGTTCGCGCCATTCGGGCGGAAGTTGGGTCAAACTATCCAATTGTTCTTCGATATTCCCAATGGAAGCAGCAAGATTTTGAAGCGCGCTTGGCTGAAACACCAAACGAGCTCGCATCGTTCTTGGAGCCGTTGGTCGATGCCGGTATTGATGCATTTCATTGTTCCACGCGAAGGTTTTGGGAACCTGAATTTGAGGGTTCTGATCTCAATTTGGCCGGTTGGACAAAAAAGTTGACCGGCAAGACGACTATCACTGTTGGCAGTGTTGGTTTGGACGATGAATTTGTTTCGAGTCTTTCAGGCAAAAACGCTGACACGTCTGGCGTCAGTAGAATTGAAGAATTGGCAAAGAGGTTAGATCGTGAGGAATTTGATCTTATTGCCGTTGGCAGAGCTGTCCTTGTTGACCCTCAGTGGGCGAACAAAATACGGGATAGTCGGTTTGATGAGTTGGAACCATATACGCCGGAAGCGTTAGGTTTCTTGAGTTGAGTACAATGTGGTATTGGGGGTAAGATGGGATTCCTATTCGGAAAACGATCAAAAAAGGAAAAGGCACAAGCAGAAGCAGAACGACTTCAAGCTAAGCTTCAAGGAAACATGATCAAGGGTAAGACACCGCCGACTTCTGGAGGTGCGACGTCACGAGGTGATGCGCGCGACGCGGAGTCTGCTGCTGTTGAAGAAAAAGCTCAACAAAAACCCAAGTCGAAGTTAGCCATAGATTTAAATCTCATTTCCAAGATCAATGATGCTCCGTCGAAACATTCCGAGAGTGATAAGCAGGCAGTTGCAGAGAACCCTGAACCGAGCACCGACGATACTTCTGCAAGGCCTGACAATAAAACGCGCACCGCTTCCAATGTTGAGTTGGTAAAAACGGATGATAGTAAGACTGGCGAGAAATCTGAAACCGTACTCGCAGAAAACAATAGTCCTCGAGTCCGGAGTGACACAAAGGGTTCTATCACACCTGCGGACAAAGACACTTCGTCTGGTAAAGTGCTACCCCTGACTTTTGCCGACATTCGAAGAAATGTGCGCAAGAACGCAAGTGAACCTGAGGGACAAGCCTCTCAGAGCGAAAGCATTTTTCGAAAGAGGCTAGGTGGAGACGAAGAATCTTCTGTGAACGCATCAGGCAATGCAGAGAGTGAACCACTCGACCTTGTACAAACAATTTCTCCAGTCGATGCAAAAAAGTCTTCGAAAGAATCACAAAACAACACAGAGTCAATTGTCCCTTTACGAACAAAAAAGAGGCCAACACCTATATCGACAACAGATGGCAATATCGCCCCCACTGTTCGGCGAGGCGTAACACGTCTGTTGTTTCCAGAAAAATGGATGGGTACATGGATGGCTGAGGATGGTCGAGCGCTTTATATCGAACCCGGTGAAAGCGGATCTTGCAATGTCACAGCATTTATTGATCCCACTGATGAATGTGTGGAATCTAGGACATTTCCTGGAATTCGTGCATACAAAATGCCAGCGTATTTTTTAAGAGAATATGTCGATGATTTGTTGGGTGAACGACTGGTAATTCAAACCGTACCCGGACTGGGCCGAGGATTATCGGGGCCAGAGGTGCATCTCTATTTTTTGACTGACACACCGGGTGGTGAAGATGGTGACGTACAGTTTGCCCTTCCAAAAAACCAATTGAGCTCCATGCGCGTGGTTGTCGGTTTGTCCCAAGGTTCCGCGGCTAATCCTTGGGGTGACGAAGACGAGATTGACTGGCTTTTGCCACCGTCAACATTCATCAAAGGCCCAAAGAAGATGGATAGCTACCTTGCCAAGAAAATCGCCAAATACGAAGCGTGAAGGATAGTATTTCTAGCAACAATCGTTGAATTCACTCGAGCTTTGCGATTGAGCTCAACAATGTATTGCGGATGAGTTGTGCATCGCTAGTGTCGACATTTGTCAGTTGGTTCAAAAAGCGAAGTGATCTTTGATATCCACCTTGGCCGCCATCGACATGTAGTGTCTGTCCAGTGACGAATGAAGAATCCTCGCTTGCCAGCCACAATATCGCCTGAGCCACTTCGAGAGGATCGACCGGCCGGCCTAGCAGGGAAGAGGGTGTAGGCATTGTTGCAGACTGCTCTGATGGCTCTGGCTCTCGTTTGTTTTTCTCTGCTTGGTTGAATGGCGGAATTGTGGCCCATCCAGGCTCAATCATATTCACTCTAATATTGTGATATCCAAGCTCAGTTGCCGAACTTGAACACAACATTGATGTTGCTGCCTTGCTGCACGTATATGCGTGACCATCATCAGGGGACACCAATCGCCCACTAGAGATGATGGATCCTCCCTGGTTAATCATCATTGATTTTGCGGCGTGCTTGATCGAATAGAAAGTCCCATAAATTGTAGAATTCAAAACTTTGTCGAAGTCTTCTTTGGTGGAATCTAATATCGAACCGCCATCGGCAATTCCGGCGCAATTGACCAAAATATCGAGTTGTCCGAAGGCATCAACGGTCTGGTTGACGCTCAAGGCAACTTGCTCCTCCTGAGTGACATCGCAATGGCGAAAGAGGACTTCTTGTCCGAACTTCGAACTGAGAATTTCTTTGTGTGAATCATCGATATCCGCGACGACGACCTGGGCGCCTTCATCGACAAAACACTGCACTGCCGCTTGCCCAATACGGCCCGCTCCGCCTAACACCAGAGCCGATTTGCCGGTTAGTTTTTGCCCCATGTCCCCTCCAAGTGGCTTCACACATCATCATACTGGTTCTGCGATAAAATTGATAAGAATTTCAAATTGAAGACTTTCCAAGTGAAATGGCTAGCTAAGACGGGGATTCCGAGCCTTCTAAGACAAATCTTCATTATAAATTCATCGAGCCCAATGACAGTGATCGTAGAACACTGAGCGATCGGTATGTGATACCGAACAATTTACCGGGTCGTGGCTTGTATTTGTCGTAATGACATGATGAGGTCCGAGTTAGTAAGCATAAAACGGGGGCGTAGATGTCCGAGAATTCAAAATATGTAATAGAAGCGCGTAAACCAACATCATTTTTGGTTTCACTGATCCAACTCTTGGGGAAATTCGTTATTGGTGGCATCGGTTTTGGTTTGGCCGTGGTCATCGCAATAATGATGATTAGCACAGTAACCGAAGATCCAAATTCGATCAGTTTTGAACAATACGCTCACGATTCCGGATCCGAAAACAGTGAAAACAAACTTCTGATACTGGACTTAGCGGGTCCAATTTTGGGCACGCCGCCTCAAAATCAAGGCGGGCCTTTTGGTTTTGGTTTTCCTGGGGCAACCTACGGTTATCAGCTTAAAGACCAAATTCTTGCCGCGGCAAAAAAAGACGATATCAAAGGCATATTGCTTCACACAAGAACACCGGGTGGGACCATATTTGGATCGGTTGCGATTCACGAAGCGATTAAAGAGTATCAAGAGAAAACATCAAAACCTATTGTTGTTTGGATCGAGGGCATGTCTGCCTCCGGTGGAGTCTATTCCACGGTCGCTGCAGACAAAATTTACGCCGCTCCAGGAAGCATTATTGGATCGATAGGCATTATTGGATTTCAATTTGTTTATTTTGATCAACCAACAGCATTGACAGGTAGTTTATTCCAGAGCGGCATCGAAACCGCGGGTGGAATAGAAGTCACTGTCCCGCATGCCGGTCGCGGTAAAGATATCGGAAATCCCTTCCGCCGCGTTACAGACGACGAGATGAAGAACATACAAAATTCTCTCGATACGGAGTACCGCGCGTTTGTCGACCACGTAGCAACAAACCGCCAGGTGGATGCAGCTCAAATCATTGATGTCATGGGTGCTGGAATATTTGGCAACGATCAGGCCGAGAGCAACGGTCTAATTGACGGTACGAAGGGCCGCGAGCAAGCATATGATGCATTAGCTGAACTTGCCGGCGTGCTTGAGGATGGTTATCAAATGGTCAGGGAAGTTCCCCCGCCTAGGAGTTTCTTTGCTCAACTAGTGGGAACATTTGGTTTGGGCGAACCACAGGCTTCAAGTGAAGATTGGCTTGCACGGGTCGATGCGGATAAATGTGCTGCAGCACAGCAAATAGCTTTGGTCTATCACGGGCCGTTGTCGAGCCTATGCGCTGAAGACAAATAGTAGATTGCTGCTAACAGTATAGAAAGCGGGCATTTTGCCCGCTTTTTTTTTGTTCATCAACCTCATCCATCCCACTAATGCTTGTTCGGAACCGTAAACTGGATATGCTCTACGGCACACTGAGCAGATGGAGCAAACAATGTCAGGTCTTTTGGCGTCAGCACTCTTTATCCTTGCCATTCACATACTGGTTTCAGGTACCAGAATAAGAGATCGTTTGGTGGCAGTTCTTGGGGAGCAAGCCTATTTGGGAATGTTTTCATTAGCATCACTAGCCGGGTTCATTTGGATGGCAATGGCCTACAACAAGGCAAGCGTGTCTTCTGAAAATCAAGTGTTGTGGATTGCACCGACAGGCGTCACGCATATGGGTGGTGCCGTTGTTTTGATAGCATTTTTGTTTGCAGTGGTTGGGATCACAACACCCAATCCGACTTCGGTGCAGCAAGAAAAACTCCTTAAAACAGATAAGGCATCGGTAGGAATGACGACCATTACGCGTCATCCATTTCTGTGGGGTGTTATCCTTTGGAGCTCATTTCATCTCCTGGTGAATGGAGACATGGCATCAATTGGACTCTGTGGTGCGTTGTTTTTGTTGAGTGTTTTGGGGACGCGTGCGATCGACTTAAAGCGCCGTCGCAACTACGGAAAGGCGTGGCAGGATTTCGCTAGCAAAACTTCAAACATTCCATTTGCCGCAATTTTGACGAGGCGGACCAAGCTGGATTTGCGTGGTATTGGATTGTGGCGCGTGGTTCTCGCACTTGCAATATACGCTGGCGTGTTTTACGGCCACCTATGGATATTTGGTGTCGCACCGATTCCCGGTTGGGCGCCTTACTAAATATTGCACAGAATCGTCCAACATTTCCTGTGGATAGTATCCGGAAATCTAATGACTTGCCGCTGATATTTTCTCAATATCAAGTCTGAGGGCCGCGAGTCGTTCTGTGAGACATGCTCGCAAGGTCATAAAGACTATATATAGCTTGAAGTGCTTGTTGAGCTTTTGAGGTTAGAGCCGTCGGCTCATCGTAATTTGCAGTTGCCGTGTTTGCGTCGGTAGCGTGTCACAGTAAAAATCAAAGAAATCAAATTATGTGCCGCAAGCGTTCGCGTTTGTTCGGCCATATCAGCCGCCAGTCCCACACCCCTACCTTCCTCACATTGGCGGTTGCAAAAGCCTCGGGTTCCCCAACCCGAGGCTTATCTCTTTTTACTACCATAGTCTAAGTAAGGTTCGCGAAACCGAAAAAAATCAAAGAACGTCCGTACCCGTCTCGCCCGTACGGATACGAATGGCTTGCTCGACATCCAAAACGAAAATCTTACCGTCACCGATTTGACCAGAGTTGCTGTGTTCAACAATTGTTTCGATGGCGCGTTCGGCGACTTCGTCTCCGACGACAATTTCAAGTTTCACTTTTGGTACAAAGTTAATCGCATATTCTGCACCGCGATAAATCTCTGTGTGTCCCTTTTGCCGCCCATATCCCTTAACCTCAGATACCGTCATTCCCTGAACTTCGAGGCTCTGAAGGGCTTCCCGCACATCTTCAAGCTTGTGAGGTTTTATGATCGCTATGATGAGTTTCATGACATCACTCCCAATTAAAATTGTTTTCTATCGCTTAATAGCCGTAAGCGCGTTCTCCATGCGAGGCCAAATCTAGCCCTTCGGTCTCATCATCTTTGTTGACCCGAAGGCCAGTCGTCGCTTGAGCGGCTTTGAGAATGCCATAAGAGGCGATGGCTGACCACGCCACTACCGCTGCAACACCAAGTAGCTGAACACCAAATTGTTCCATTAAGCTCCGATCAAGACCAGCGCCTCCAAGCGCGGAACCTGCAAGGAGCGGGAGGATCAAGGTTCCTAATATTCCACCAACTCCGTGGACAGCAAATACATCAAGTGAATCGTCTATGTTCAATTTTCTTTTCACAAAACCGACGGCCCAATAGCAAATGGATCCGGCGAGCGCGCCAATGATAATGGCACCAGCAGGGCCGACCGTACCTGCTGCGGGGGTAATCGTTGCAAGGCCTGCAACCATACCCGTAACAATACCGATCAAGCTCGGCTTGCCGTACTTTTGCCATTCGATCAGCATCCAAACGAGAGACGCCGTTGCCGCAGAAAGGTGGGTAACGACCATGGCCATACCAGCGTCACCACCTGCGCTTAATGCGCTTCCGGCATTAAAACCAAACCAACCTACCCACAACATCGCAGCACCCATCATAGTCAATCCGGGACTGTGAGGCGGTTTGACTTCACTTGGAAACCCGCTACGTGAGCCCAGCATCTTAGCAAAAACAAGGGCTGAAGTTCCAGCAGTGGCATGAACAACCAAGCCTCCCGCGAAGTCTATAGCACCCAGAGATTGAAGCCATCCGCCACCCCAAATCCAATGGGTAACTGGGCCGTAAACCAACACCAGCCATAACCCGCTGAACAAAAGAATCCCACCGAATTTTGATCGTTCAGGAAACGCTCCGATGATCAGAGCTGGAGTAATAATGGCGAAGGTCATCTGAAACATAAAAAATAAGCTCTCAGGGATAGACCCACTGAGGCTATCGCGGCTTACATCGTTGAGAAACGCTTTCCCAAATCCTCCAACAAACGCATTTGCAGATCCACCGTCGGAGAACGCCAAGCTATAGACGATGGCAAACCACAATATCGAAGCTAGGCAGCAAACTGCAAAACAATGCATCAACACTGACAAGATGTTTTGTGCTCGAACAAGACCACCATAAAAGAGCGCAAGACCGGGGAGGGTCATGAAAAGAACAAGTGCTGTTGCGGTTAGAATCCAAGCTGTGTCCGCCCCGTTCAACTCATCAGCCGCGTGGGCGGGAAAAGTTGAAAAAACTACCATTACAGCGACAGAAAACGCTATTTGTGCGAGACGCCCTTTGATCTTTCCAAACATTTAATATCTCCTCGAGCCCAATTTTTTCTTGTTCCAGATCCGCCATTAGATTTGGCACCGTTATTTGTGATGTAATTTTGAGCAGGAGAGCAGATGTGCTGCAAGTAGAGGCATCAGAATTGTCGTGAAAACGCCAAATCCCTGGGCACAGATGCACGATATTCAGACACAAGGCCAAAAAAATAGGCAGTTTGCGGGGTGGAGAACCGAAAACATGGATGTTGGAAATAAACCGAACCGTAACTTGAAATCTTAGATTCGTTTGACCAATTGAAAGAATTTTCTAAACAGCAGATGTGCTGGATCCTTGGGGACCGAGCAAATCTCCGAACCAAATGCCTCCAGGAAATTCAACTTCAGCTGTTTCGTCCGTATCGAAATCATTACGGATGTTCTGAATCCGCATGTATGCCATGTTTTGCAAGTGTTTACAGGGAGTTCTTCTATGCTAGGCCGCGCTTTGCAAATCGGGCTTTCGCTACATAAGTACGCAGGTCACAGCAATCAACGCTGTGAACATGTAGACGCCAGCGGTGTACAAGATGGTGATCTCATCATCTGATCCGGCGATATCGTACCAAACATCAATCATAGTCTTCCCACTTCAGCTATGAATAAGCAAACATTGGGCCAAATTGCTTATTTTGATCAGACTCAAAATATCCATATAAAAACAATAGCTTACAAACCTTGATGATTTCCGTACTCATGAACGCAACTCATGTGGGTTCAATTTGTCAAATATTCCGACACCTAAACCGTTCGAAAATCGTGTTGCGTTGCACCCTCCCGCATAAGAAGTGGCTGAGGTATTGAGCCCATAGGCATGTTTGTCTAGAGCGCAATAAAATCACCAGAGTCAGTATACGGAAGCGGATCGGCTACGCATCTATTTGACCCGCTGAAATGATACAAAACCAACTTAATGGTGTTTAGATAAAAGTGTCTTTGGGTAAGACACACCATTGCCAACCACCAGCCTAGTCCAACTGCCAGGTTGAATCCATTAGACTGACGTGGTCGACAAGCAAACCATAGGAGCAATTATGTATACAATACATCAGTATAAAGAGTATAAAATGTACATGTATCCTGGTTAACACCAATATGGTTAACTTGTTAGCACTTACTGGTGATGGCTGCCAAAATACGTTGTATTCACAAGCTATTAACAGATGTCCATACAGTATATCCTATGTACACTGTGTATTGTGTAACGGTGGAGTGCTTTATGAGTATGAGCGACTTTGAAAGACAACTCTGTGGCTACAGGCTGACCACAGCGGAAATACTCTACAGAATGCCAGATCATCCAGGCTTGATACAAAGTTTCACCTGGCAGCAATATGATTTGGCGCCTGAATACCCCATTCTCAGAAAATTCCTAATGTTCTGGCGGAATAAATTGGACGGGCCGATTCACTCGGTAAATGTCGGCAGCTGTCAGTTGATTTGTGCATCCGAACTAGGCGCGGTTGAAGAAATGACTTTGCACTAGGTTCTTGTCGTTATGTAACCTAAATAATTTGGTACATTTTGGAACCTGAACAATAAAAATTTCGCTGTGTAAATTGGATTACACAGGATATGCATGTGCCGCCCCATATGAGCTTCATAGACAAGCAATGGAGGCAAACATGACCGCAATTACACACACAGCCGTCGTCGTATTAGTAAGCTGGATGGTTATCGGGTCGATCTTGCAGTTAGCTTAATTCGATGCAAGAGATGGATATTTCAGCCCAGCACGTAAATCAAACACTCAATACGAATTATCAAATTTGACAGCGGCAGCCAGTTTGCCGTTGTCTTTTTTTTGATCATGATCCAAACACTTAACTGAGCGAGAAGACAGTACCGGAGAAAACCCAAATCCAGATGAACTGACAAGGGGTTTCATGACAAAAAAAATTGGATTGGCACTTGGTGGGGGTGCTGCCTTGGGCTGGGCGCATATTGGCGCGATTAGAGTATTACAGAAAAACGATATCAATATTGATTGTGTCGCTGGAACATCTATTGGCGCCATGGTCGGAGGATGTTATGCCGCCGATCGTTTAGACATTTTGGAAGACATCGCGCGCCAAATGAATTGGCGTCGTATGATTGCGATGGCGGATGTGCAGGTGGGTAAGAATGGATTTTTGGGCGGCGGACCAGTCGTCAAACAACTCAAAGCGCACCTGGGTGACCTGAAAATTGAAGACCTCTCCAAACCTTTTT
>JAJFIN010000395.1 GCA_021774955.1 Alphaproteobacteria bacterium
CGATGAAATCGGTGTGTTTGAAATGACAGACCGAGGCTTGGCTGAAGTTACCAACCCGTCTGAATTATTCATCGGTGGCCGTGACGACAAAACCAGCGGTGCCGCAGTTTTTGCAGGTATCGAGGGGTCACGCCCTCTCCTCGTGGAGATGCAGGCTTTGGTCGCCCCAAGCTCCTTGGGAACGCCGCGACGCGCTGTGGTCGGTTGGGACAGTGGACGCCTGTCCATGGTTCTCGCGGTACTTGAATCGCGATGCGGACTGTCATTCGGGGGACAGGATGTTTACCTCAGTGTAGCCGGCGGTCTACGCATCAATGAGCCTGGCGCGGATTTGGCAGTCGCCGCAGCTCTGATCTCGTCAGCCTATGATGATCCCCTGCCCGCTGATTGCATCATCTTTGGTGAAGTCAGCTTATCGGGTAATGCGCGACCGGTGGGTCAAACCGAAGCGCGCCTGAAAGAGGCAGAAAAGCTAGGTTTTAAGCAAGCGATAATTCCCGCTGGCATTAAGAGTCAAGGTGCAGTACACAGCAGAGAATTAAGGGTCCATGAAGTAGGGGCGTTGGCCGATCTCATCGGCCGTGTAAGGATGCGATCCGAAACTCAAGGTAACGTGTGACATGAGTGCTGCCATGCCATTCACCACCGCTGACATTGTCATTCTCGTGATTATGATTTTGTCTGGCCTCCTCGCACTTATGCGGGGCTTTATTCGTGAAGTCATTACTATTGTCGCGTGGGTAGGAGCTGCCCTGGCTGCGATGTATGGATACGCTATATTTAGCCCAACCTTAAGCAACGCAGTCCCCATGTTTGGCGGCCTTGTCGGTAATGGGCTGGCGGCCCTCCTGCCCTTTCTCGGCGCCCTATTTTTATTGAGTTATGTGTCTGGAAAATTGGTGACCCGTTTCAGCGGCGCCCAGCCGGGACCCTTTGATGGTACCGCTGGATTCTTTTTTGGATTGGGCCGTGGTTTCATTTTGGTATGTGTTTCCTATTTGGCGTTTGAGTTTTTATACCAACCTGAGGTGACGCCTCCGGTTCTTGCCAAAGCTCGTTTCATGCCTCTCATCGAAAACACCAATAATTATTTCAAATCAGCAATCCCAAACAAACAATATCAAACAAAGAAAAAAACCAAGACGACTAAATCGACGGCCACTACATCTTCGACACCAGCCTCTTCACCTTCCAAAGAAGATGAAGAAGATGTCGGCTATAGTAAACAAGACCGCGGTGCGATCGACCAATTATTCGAATCTTCTGAAGACGAATGACGAATTTCATTTCTACAGATCGCAATTCGCTGAGAGGGCAATCCATGGCGGATGACAAATTTCACGATGAATGTGGTGTGTTTGGAATGTATGGCCATCCGGATGCGGCGGCTTTGACGGCACTCGGACTTCACGCCCTCCAACATCGCGGTCAGGAAGCGGCCGGGATTGTCAGCTTCGATGGCGAAAATTTTAATGCAAACCGACACATCGGTCTGGTCGGCGATCACTTCACTAAGCAGAACGTAATCGATCGCTTATCTGGCAGTCGGGCCATCGGGCATGTCCGTTACTCAACGACGGGTGGCGGGGCCCATCGTAACATCCAACCCTTCTTTGCCGATCTCGCCACCGGGGGCATTGCTGTTGCTCACAATGGAAACCTGACCAACGCGGAGACCTTACGCCATGATCTCGTGCAAAATGGCTCGATCTTCCAATCGACATCAGATACGGAAACGATCATCCATTTGATCGCAACCAGTAGCCCTGGACCGATTCTAGAACGGGTCGCAGCCGCCCTTAAACAAATCGAAGGCGCGTACTCACTTGTTGCGATGACCAACAAAAAACTGATCGGTGTGCGCGATCCTTTGGGTGTGCGGCCGCTCGTTCTTGGTCGCTATGATAAAACCTGGGTTCTGAGTTCCGAGACTTGTGCGCTTGATATTATCGGTGCCGAATTTGTCCGTGATGTTGACCCTGGTGAGATGGTCATCATCTCTGAAGAAGGTGTTAAAAGTGTTTTCCCCTTTCTTCCCACTCAAAAACGTTTTTGTATTTTTGAATATGTCTATTTCGCCAGACCTGACAGCTCGGTCGAAGGTCAGAGTGTTTACGAGGCAAGAAAACAAATCGGACGCGAATTGGCGCGCGAAGCGCCTGCTGACGTGGACATGATTATCCCGGTGCCCGATTCCGGTGTACCGGCTGCGATTGGTTATGCTCAGGAATCAAACACGCCGTTCGAACTCGGGATCATTCGCAATCATTATGTGGGCCGCACCTTTATCGAGCCGACAGATCAAATCCGGCATCTTGGCGTGAAACTAAAACATAACGCCAATCGTTCGCAGCTTGCGGGTAAACGTGTGTTGCTGGTCGATGACAGTATCGTGCGCGGAACGACATCACTGAAGATTGTCAGCATGGTGCGCGAAGCTGGTGCAAAAGAAGTTCACATGCGCATTGCAAGCCCACCAACAACACATCCGTGTTTTTACGGTGTTGACACACCAGAACAAGAAAAGCTCCTTGCCCATCACAAATCGATCGAAGAAATGTGCCGGCATATTGGCGCTGACTCTTTGTCGTTTGTCAGTCTTGATGGTCTTTATCGAGCAATGGGGGAATCGGGTCGCGATCAGGACCGCCCCCAAT
>JAJFIN010000396.1 GCA_021774955.1 Alphaproteobacteria bacterium
AAAATATCAAAGACTTAGAATGCAAAAAACAGGGCATTATCAGCTGAGCCAGATCATGAATCAGGCGATTCTTTGTTCCACGCCCGCAGACCCTCGATCATGCGCGCGCGCCGCTCAGACGGCGTAAGCGTGCGATCAAAACCCGACGCGGCATCCTCCCAAGAACCATAGATCGGATTGGGCAATTGAATCCAAGTTTCGCCAAAACGTACCCGGTGCGTTTCAAGCAAGGCTCGGCGCGCTTCAGGGCTGACCGATATACCATCGACAAAATCGCCAAAATTATCCCCAATGAGAAGAAGAATTCGGTGGGTTTTTGCAACCTCTGCCCGGCGCGTTCCTTTGTCGGACGTCCATTCCTCTTTCTCCCCTTGCGTTAACACAACGTCCCAATCATCCGTAAGCGGAAAACCAGCCTTCCGAAGATTCTCTCGCGTCGCCTCTTCAAGCACAGCCGGGCGGTTGGTTACATAAAAAACGGTCACACCTTTGGCCGCTGCTTGATTGGCAAAAGCCAGCGCGGCTGGGATGGGTGCTGAAATCGCTGAATTCACAAACAGACCAAAACTCTCAAAATCAAATGCGTGGCCCGTTTGGGCAAGCCAGCCCATATAGGCTGAATTATCGAGCATGGTTTCATCGACATCGACAATGACGGCCGGTGGTAAATAGCGATAACCGCCCGTTTGCTCTAACGCCGCCGTCAGATCGGCATTGCGCAATCCTTCGTCCAGGCGCAGACCAGCCAACCGGTAAGCGGTTTCTGTTACTGCTTGATATTCCACCGATTGCTGGGTCCAATAAAGCGCATAAAGGCTTTCATAGGTGGCGGTGTCACCGCTCATCCCCATCTGGGGATCTGTGCCAGCAACCTTATTTGATATCTCGCCTCCATTCATGGCGTCCTTCGTTCCGCCGATCTGAGAAAGCTCAGCACAAGCAGAAAGCGCCACACACAGGAAAATTACATATGCAGACCGAAATATAAACATCGACACAAAACTCCGAAGTAAAGCCTGATGACTTGATACATCCAAACAAGTGCACAGTACAATCGCCAAGAAGGTGCTGAATCTCAGGGACTAGGAAGCTTTTCTCTCTGCCCGGCGGGCGGGAAATTGCACGACAACTTTTGTACCCTTCCCCTTCTCGCTCTCAAGAACCAGCGTACCGCCATGCATCTCAGCCAGCGACTTCGCTAAAAAGAGCCCCAACCCCGTACCTTCATGAGCACGTGCATAGCCGCCCTCAACCTGTTGAAAAGCCGCAAGTGCTTTTGGAATATCTTCCGGTGAAATACCAATTCCTGTGTCCGAAACCTGGAAAGTATAACCCCTTCCATCACTGTACTGAACATTAATTGAAACATGACCGCAGGGTTCAGTAAACTTTACTGCGTTCGAAACAAGGTTGATTAGAATCTGTTTCAGTTTAAGTGAATCCGCTAACATCAAAGGGGCATCTGGGGCCACATCAACATACAACGTAACTTCTCCTTCACATGCGCGAGCGCGCACCATGTCAACAACGCTAGAAACAATTTCCGCTATATCGACATCTTCTTCATTCAGCTCAGCTTCGCCAGATTCCATTTTTGATACTTCAAGGATGCCGCTGACGAGCTCCAATAGATGTTGCCCCGATTCATGGATAATTTTGGGGTACTCAGAAAAAGCTTCTTCGTCAGAAAATCCACCACCCTTTTCCATCATAATTTGCGAAAATCCGATAATCGCATTAAGTGGAGTTCGCAGCTCATGGCTCATATTGGTAAGGAAGGACGATTTTGTCCGGTTTGCCGATTCGGCTTTTTCTTTCTCTCTAATCAATGCATTGCGATCTCGTCTACGTTCTGTGATATCGCGAACACTGCCGACAAAAAGACGCTCATCGCCATTAATGACTTCGCCAATGGCCAACTCTAGGTCTATCGCATCCCCATTCTTATGACGTCCGGGAACCCATCTGGCAGTCTGTCCGATAATTTTCGCTTCACCGCCTGTTAGATAACCCGCCATATAATTATCATGCATTTTGTGATCTTCGTCGGTCATCAACATATTGATGTTTTTACCGACCACTTCATTAGCCGAATATCCGAATATGCGCAGTGCTGATCTATTGATACTTTGAACGGTTCCCACTTCATCGATTACCACTAAGCCGTCGACCATTGTGTTCACAATCGTGTCGAGATATTTCTCTCTTTTTGCGAGTCGTGCTGATGCTTCAGCGCGACTCTCACCCGACGCTGCCAATATCGCGATCAACAATACTGCCAAGGCAGCACTGGCGGTCAATCCTGCCAATAGGAACGGATCAATCCCAAGCGGTTGATAGGGTATGTCATCTGTTGGAACAATATTCGTTGCGGCCATGGCTGTGTAGTGCATGCCAGAAATAGCCGCGCCCATAATGATAGGAGCACTCAGCATACGGACAAATCGATATTTACGTGCAAACTCAGTCGGCGGCAGGAATTTTACGCTCAGGGCAATGATCGCCAATACAATCGCAATGAAAATCGACAGAGAAAAAATCAACGGATCATAATAAATCACACCACTAATACGCATACCTGACATGCCGGTGTAATGCATAAGCCCAACACCAAGGCCAAGAATAACACCACCTCCAATGCGGTGGCTCCATCCGAGTTTGCTACGGCTCAAAATCCAAAGCGCAACAGCGCTGGAAAGATAGGCAGGTATTACCGACGCTATCGTCAACACTGCGTCGTATTGCATGGCACCCATACCTACCGGCATTTTTTGCGCGAGCATGCCGGTGAAATGCATGGCCCAAACACCACCGCCCATGGCAAACCCACCAAGAGCAATCCAGAAAAAAGTGTGTTTTCTATGCTCAGACGCTGCGACTCGCTCAGCCAGAGAAAGAGCTGCATAGGAAGCAACAATAGCGACAATACAAGAGAGTATGACAAGTACCGGATCGTAGGTTGGATCTATGATCACGCTGCGGTCGACACTCGCGTTGAGAAATCTTATGCCTATGATAGCGACCGCGCCCACAAAGCCCCCTTGTTCGATATTTCCCAAGTACAAATTAGAAGTACAAAGTATAAGAATCACGAACACTAGCCAAAAAGTGTAAAACAACTATGGTACAATTACCATAGTAAGTATGAGGTTTTTGTGGGTGAAAATAGTAAGGATGAAAAACTTCAGAAATACGCCCGCAATTCTTGCGTCTTAATAGTCCAAGCGGTATCCGAAATTGAAGAAATAGCCCAGTGTATCATCGGTGCCGCCAATAAATTCTTCGCTGATCCATTCACCCCCAAACTCAGCTTCGAGCTGGAAATTACGTCGGCGGTAATAACTCAACCGCATTGAGGGACGTGCGGACCATTGGGTTTGGCTCGCGGTTTTAGTTTCGCGGTAGCTGAGGCGAAAACGCGGGTTAACGCGGAACGTTCGGGTCACCGGGTAACGGGTATTCAAATCCAAAATATAGCGATCAGCGGTCAACGTATTTGAATAGCGCACACCAGCAATGGCAATATCACCTTCCTTCAAAATTGAACTGCCGATGAATTGCAGCGAGTAAAAATATTCGTTGCCCGTTGCCATAGTTGCTGGCACACCGCCTGAACCCACTGTTGAGGAGAGGCTGGTCACGGTCACGTCGGCATTGACTTGAAATTGATCGTTGAACGGGTGAGACACGCCGATCGTTGCTGTCTGACTGGTTGAAGTTCGGTCGCGCGCGAGTTGATTGATTTCATAAGCAGGTGATTTTCAATATGATACACACCTAAGCTTTCACCAAACGAGAACCTAAACTAGCATTTTTAGGTAAATGTGAGGCAGTCAGTTTACGCGGCGCTCAGTTCGATCCGTAAAAACTTGGACATGGCAAGGGGAATTCAGATAGGTTCCACGCCAATAGAAAAGTAACCCGGTTTTTATTTTATGATTGCAGAGCTCGGCCATTTTGCTTTGAGCGTAACTCTAATTGTTACGCTTTTGCAATCTTCACTCCCTCTGATTGGCGCCGCACACCAAAATAAGCGCCTCATGACGTTTGCCAATAGTGCCGCCATAACACAACTTGCATTTGTCACGCTCGCCTTCGGCTGCCTGACCATCGCCTTCATCGGCTCCGACTTTTCGCTCGAAATTGTCGCGGCAAACTCTCACACTGCAAAGCCGTTGCTCTACAAAATAAGCGGTGTCTGGGGAAACCATGAAGGGTCCATGTTGCTATGGCTCTTAATCCTCTCCTTGTTTGGCGCTTCCGTCGCCCTTTTCGGTCAAGCTCTGCCAGCCACATTGCGGGCACGGGTGCTGGCAATCCAAGGCTTGATCGGCTTGGGCTTTGTCGCATTCATTCTTTTTACCTCAAACCCATTCACCCGTCTTGATCCTGCGCCCCTAGATGGAGCCGGGCTCAACCCCTTACTGCAAGATCCTGGCCTCGCCTTTCACCCACCCTTTCTCTATTTGGGCTATGTCGGCTTTTCGATGCCGTTTTCATTTTCTGTGGCCGCCCTCATTGAAGGCCGGGTCGATGCTGCCTGGGCACGTTGGGTACGGCCCTGGGTTCTTTCTGCCTGGTGCTTCCTGACTATTGGTATCACGCTCGGTTCTTATTGGGCCTACTACGAGCTCGGTTGGGGCGGCTGGTGGTTTTGGGACCCGGTGGAAAATGCTTCCTTCATGCCGTGGCTCTTGGGAACCGCGCTGCTTCATTCCGCACTCGTGGTTGAGCGGCGACACACCTTGGTCAATTGGACCATTTTACTAGGTATACTGACTTTTTCTCTGAGCATCATTGGCACCTTCCTCGTCCGGTCAGGTGTTTTGACCAGTGTCCATGCATTCGCCGTCGATCCCGCGCGCGGCGTTTTTATTCTCGGACTGATCGTCGCTATGAGCGGCGGGGCCATGGTACTTTATGCCTTGCGCGCACCGTCACTTAAATCTGGTGCACCGTTTTCCTATATCAGCCGCGAGGGTAGCTTGGTCTTCAACAATATTTTTCTGGTCTGCGCTGCTGCCACCGTTTTCATGGGCACGTTTTATCCGCTGATCATTGACGCTATGGGCAACGATAAAATTTCCGTGGGTCCTCCTTATTTTCACCGTACCTTTGTACCCATAATGATCCCCGTTCTGTTCGCTATGGCTGTTGGCCCCCTACTCAAATGGCGCAGTGACAGGATCTGGCCCGCACTCGTCACTCTGAAGCTCGCCGCCGGTGCGGCGATGTTGACGGCTATCGGGTTAATTGCATTTGGCGCCAGTTCCTTCTTCTCAGCCATTGGATTCGGTCTCTCAATCTGGCTCATTATCGGATCGCTTATCGTTCTGGGGCAACGCCTAAAACTGGGACAAAGAAATTGGGCTGGATCGCTTACACTGGCCCGCGTGCTGCCCCGATCAACTTATGGCCTTGTCACCGCCCATGCCGGTATGGGTTTAGCGATTGCTGGCATTACCGGAATGATGGCTTGGCAGTCTGAAAAAATCCTTGTCATGAATATTGGCGAAAGTGCCACTGTCGGTAATTATGAATTTGTGTTGAGGGACGTAAAAGCCCGCCTCGGTGAAAACTATCAAGCTGAAACCGCCATCGTCGATGTTCGAAAAAACAATCGATCCATCACAACGTTATCTACCGAGCGTCGGTTTTATCCGGTACGCCAAAGCCAAACCACCGAGGCTGGCATTCGAACAAATTGGGCCTCCAATCTTTATATCGCTATTGGCGAGGGCAATAGGCAGACTGGATGGACGATGCGTCTTTATCACCATCCTCTCGTTCCGTGGATTTGGATCGGCGCGCTCGTCATGGCCTTTGGTGGCATGTTGTCCCTGACAGACAGACGCTTTAGAATTGGCGCACCTCAACGGGTGGCGAAGACCTCCACCTCAATCCCACAGCCAGCAGAGTGAGGTAGGTTCATGAAATACGCCTCATCAATAATTCCCCTTGTTATTCTGGTTGCTGTCATTGGCGCTTTAGGTATCGGCCTCACCAATGACCCGCGCAGCATCCCATCAACGCTCATTGATCAACCCCTACCGGTTTTTGATTTGGAGCCAATATCAAAAGACATCGATGGGCTGGCGAGCCATGAACTTCAAGGCCATGTTTCGATGGTCAACATCTTTGCTTCCTGGTGCCCGCCCTGCCGCATCGAGCATCCAACGTGGATGCAGCTCTCGCGATCAGATGCTGTTCCCATTTACGGTGTGGACTGGAAAGATAAGCCCGAAGATGGCGCCAAATGGTTGAGTGATTTCGGCAATCCTTACAGCAAAGTCGGTAGTGATTATAACGGTCGCTTGGGATTGGATTTGGGTATTACCGGCGCCCCTGAGACATTTGTCATCGATAAAACCGGCCGCATTCGGTACAAATATGTGGGGCCTATCACGCTCGATGTTTGGCGCAATGAAATCAAACCTTTAGTCGACCAGCTGGAGGGAGAAGAATGAACCGTCTACGGATATTTTTAGTTGGCGTTGTATTCGTGGTAGGTTCGAGCGCATTCACTCAAGCGGTGGCGGTGCTGCCCGACGAAATGCTTGACGATCCGGCTCTCGAAGTGCGGGCTCGCGAAATCGGGCAATTGCTACGCTGTGTCGTTTGTCAAAATCAATCGATCGATGATTCAAACGCACCCTTGGCGCGCGATCTCCGCCTGCTGGTGCGCGAACGGTTAACCTTAGGCGACACAGACGAACAAGCGATTGCCTATATCGTTGACCGGTATGGAAATTTTGTTTTGCTGAAACCGCCGGTGCAATCAAATACCATTGCCTTGTGGTTCATGCCAGCCCTGTTTGTTGCTTTTGCACTTCTTGGCTTTGCAGTCTACATACGCCAATCCTCACGCGCATCAAGCGCGCCTACGGCATTAACGCCTGAAGAAGACGCAGAGATCAATGCGCTCCTCGGCTCAGAGTCGGAGAGTGAACACTGATGTTTTGGTTTCTAGTATTTCTTATGATGGCTGCTGCCGTCATCGTCATGGTTTTCCCTTTCTTGCGCGAACAAGAGCCCGGTACCGCTGACGGTCATGCATTAAATGTCTATAAAGATCAATTACATCAAATCGCACAAGATGCAGAGAACGGCCTGCTCGGCCAAGAAGAGGCCGCTGCCGCCACGCTGGAAATCAAACGGCGCATGCTTAGCACTGAACGCAACGCTCCTGAAAAGGCGAAGTCCCCTATGTCCCTGTCGAACCAAACAACCGCGCTTATCATCGCTGGACTGGTAAGCGCCGGAAGTGTCAGCCTCTATGCCTTGAAGGGCCGCCCCGATCTGCCCGCGGCTCCTGGTGCCTACCACGACGCCGATCGCCAGAACCCCGTCACCGCCAGTCAAGATCAGCAAAACCAAATTGCTTCTGTTGACGTCATGATTGCCGGGCTTAAAGCCCGCCTTAAAGAAAATCCGCGCGATGTTGAGGGTTGGCGCATGCTCGGTTGGTCCTATTTCAATACCGAAAAATATCAAGAGGCAGCCTCTGCATATCTGCACGCCGTTGAATTGCAGCCAGACTCAGCTGATTTGAAAACTTCCTACGGCGAAGCACTCGCCCGCATGTCCGGGGGCCTGGTATCTGATCAAGCGCTTGAAAGTTTCAACAAAGCTATCGAACTCGATCCGACCAATGTCCGCTCGCGTTTCTTCGTTGGTCTCGCCAAGGAACAAAACGGTGATGCTCCCGGTGCCGTTGACGTCTGGGTCGCGCTTTTGGAGAACAACAGCAAGGAAGACTGGGCGGCAGATGTAAGAACACGGATCATCGATCTTGCAAAGAGCAACAATATCGATCTTACCGGACGCCTTCCTGAAATGAGTGGCCTGGCCCCTTCTGTGACCCCAGGCCCGTCGCAAGAAGATATTCAGAGTGCCGCCCAAATGAGCCCCGAAGATCGCCAGACCATGATCGTTAGTATGGTTGAAGGTCTGGCTCAGAAACTTGAAGACAATCCGCGCGACATCGACGGTTGGGTGCGTTTGATAAAATCTCGTTTGGTTTTAGGCCAGAAAGACCTCGCTAACGAAGCATTCAACAAAGCCATGGCAACCTTCAGCGATAACCCTTCAGCGCAACGACAAATCCGATCAGAGGCAGAAGTGCAAGGTTTTAAACTTAAAGGCCGCGATTAATTACCAAGAACGCGTGGAAGAAGTTCGCGTGCCAGCGGGCGGTTTTGAAGTCGAAACCAAATTCGGCACCGCGTAAATTTAGTTCATTTTCATGAGCCCTTGACCTTCCAGTCACTGGAAACCCTATATGGGCTCGACTGGACCCTAAACGACCCTCCCTTGCCCATTTGTTACGCTTCCGCTTGAAACCCTTGAACAGATTTGAGGAAATCCCCATGATCACCGAACTCTCAAGAGACCCAAACAACAACCAGAGCCAAGATTGTTGCGGCTCCCATGGGCATAGCGGGGCGGCTTCACAGGACAAAGGCGAGCCCATGATGAAAGATCCAGTCTGCGGCATGGATGTCGACCCGCACACGAGCCAACACCGGCACACCCATCACGACCATACTCACTATTTTTGCAGCGCTCACTGCCTTGAGAAGTTTAAAGTCGATCCCGACAAATATCTGTCGGACCAACCACATCTGGCCGAAGAAGTGCCCGAGGGCACACCTTTCACCTGTCCCATGCACCCGGAAATTGTTCAGGACGGGCCCGGCTCCTGCCCCATTTGCGGGATGGCGCTTGAGCCTATGACGGTTTCATTGGATGACGGTCCGAATGCTGAATATATCGACATGAAGCGCAGGTTCGTGATCGGCCTCTTGCTGGCAATCCCTGTCGTCCTCATAGAGATGAGCATGTTCATCCCATTCTTGGACTTGCACGCCCTTGTTCCTGCCAAAGCAACAAATTGGGTCCAATTCTTCCTCGCCACCCCTGTCGTCCTTTGGGCCGGGTGGCCGTTCTTTCAAAGAGGGTGGGAGTCTATTCTCTCCAGAAATCTCAACATGTTCACCCTGATCGCCATCGGGGTGGGCGCCGCCTTCATCTATAGCGTTTTGGCGGTCCTGGTACCTGGGAGCTTTCCGGAAGGCTTTAGAAGCGCCGACGGAGCTATCCCAGTTTATTTCGAAGCCGCTTCGGTGATCACGGTTTTGGTCCTGCTCGGACAAGTGCTCGAACTTGGCGCCCGCGAGCAAACCGGCAAGGCCCTGCGTGCACTCTTAAATCTTGCCCCCAAGACCGCCCGGCGTATTAACACGACAGGGGAGGAAGAAGAAGTCCCGGTCAGTGAAATCGAAATTGGTGACTGGATCAGAGTACGCCCAGGAGAAAAAATTCCGGTAGATGGCCTCGTGTTGGAAGGCCATAGCTCCGTAGACGAATCAATGATTACCGGCGAATCTGTTCCGGTCGAAAAATTTAAAGAGGCCGCATTGATTGGCGGCACGTTGAACGGAACCGGCAGCCTCATCATGGAAGCAACCCGCATTGGCAGCGAAACCATGCTGTCCCGAATTGTACAAATGGTCGCCGACGCGCAGAGAACGCGGGCGCCCATTCAGCGCATCGCCGATTCTGTTGCCGGTTACTTTGTGCCAGTCGTCATTGGGATTGCTATTTTTGCTTTCGCCATTTGGGCGGCCATCGGACCCGAACCTTCGATGTCTTATGGGCTTGTTGTTGCCGTTTCGGTACTGATCATTGCCTGCCCCTGCGCCCTTGGGCTAGCAACGCCCATGTCCATTATGGTTGGAACGGGACGCGGTGCCCAGGTCGGTGTTCTGATCAAAAACGCCGAAGCGCTCGAGCGATTTGAGAAGGTCAATATACTCGTTGTCGACAAAACCGGCACACTCACCGAAGGAAAACCCAAACTGCGGAAGGTTATTGCCACCGGTGCCCTACAGGAAGACCAGGTACTGCAATTCGCCGCCTCTCTGGAACGTGCCAGCGAACATCCCCTTGCGGAGGCTATTGTGAGTGGTGCCGACGAGAGAGGTCTCTCATTTCTCGATGTTAGTGATTTCGAGGCGGTAACCGGCAAAGGTGTTATCGGGGTTATTACTGGTCAGAGGATCGCCTTGGGTAACAACAAACTCATGGAGGCAGAGAAGGTAAACCTACACAATCTCGATGCCGATGCCGACAAATTAAGGAAAGGCGGGGCGACAGTTATGTTTGTCGCGGTAGACCAACAAATCATGGGGCTTGTCGCCGTGGCCGACCCCATCAAAGACACAACCAATCAAGCCCTTGAAGGATTGCACAAGGCTGGAGTCAAGATCGTCATGATGACCGGCGACAACGACGTGACCGCCCAAGCCGTCGCCGCACGCCTCAAGATCGACCAAGTATTTGCCAATGTCCTGCCTCAAGACAAAGGCGACATCGTAAAAAAATTACGCGAACAAGGTCATGTCGTCGCCATGGCTGGGGACGGTGTTAATGACGCGCCCGCCTTGGCCGCCGCCGATGTCGGTATCGCCATGGGCACAGGAACGGACATCGCTATCGAAAGCGCAAGTGTAACGCTGGTAAAAGGCGATCTCACTGGCATCATGCGGGCGCGAATTTTAAGTCACGCCACTATGCGCAACATCCGACAAAATTTGTTTTTCGCATTCATCTACAATTCACTCGGCGTGCCCATCGCTGCTGGCATCCTCTATCCAGCCTTAGGCCTGTTACTAAGCCCCATGATTGCCGCCGCCGCCATGGCTGCAAGCTCGGTTTCCGTAGTTGGAAATTCTCTCAGGCTAAGGAGGATTAAGCTCTAAGCAGAGATGAGCCTCAGAAATTCGTGACAATCTGCAATTAATGAAAATGGTGCCGCTAAGGTGACTCGAACACCTGACCTACGCATTACGAATGCGTTGCTCTACCAACTGAGCTATAGCGGCCCAGGGACCATCACAAGGCCTCTCGAACGGCGCCTTGTTTAAGCTTCTCGCGCCTTCAAAGCAAGAGGTTTGGCCAAGTAAATCCGACAGTTTAATGAGCCTCTAGGAAAGTCCGCAGATGGATGGCGCTTTGTTCCGGCACTTCCTCCATTGGGATGTGGCCAACACCGTTATAAATAATCAATTGTGAATTGGGGATCTGGGCGTCGAATGTATGACCTGAGGCAACCGGCACAAAGGTGTCTTCTTGGCCCCACAAAATGAGTGTCGGTTGGGTGATCTCTGAAAGCCGCTCGTGAGGCGAAGCTTCCCACGGCGTGTTCATGCGTACAACGGACGCTTCTCGTCGGCCTTCGCGAACAAGTAGCTCATAGTTAAGTGTCACCATCTCATCCGTAACCAGAGTATCATCAGCAATCGCTGACTCAAGGGCACCGCGCACCATAAAAGGCGGCAACACATGATGGAAAACTTTGTTAACGCCAGGAATTTTCACCAGGCTATAAATTAGTGCTGGATCAGAATCGTCTTCCGACGGAACACCCGAAGCATCAAGCAAGACGAGATGAGACACTTGCTCGGGATGGTCCAGACTGTAGCGCCAAGCAATGCCCCCACCCATTGAATTGCCTGCAAACACGAATTGCTCAAGCGAGAGGGCCGCGACAAAAGACTGGATAAAGGTGTCATATGCCGTATTGGAATAATCATGGCCTGACGGCAAAGACGTGAGGCCG
>JAJFIN010000397.1 GCA_021774955.1 Alphaproteobacteria bacterium
CAAAAGGGCGGGTCCGGCAAGACCACCCTGGCAGGGCATGTGGCAGTGCAGGCGGAGCTTTCAGGGGCAGGTCCTGTGGCTTTGATCGATACAGACCCTCAAGGCAGTCTGGCTAAATGGTGGAATGCCCGAGAATCGGCAACACCAGCATTTGTACAGTCTGTTTTTTCAAAATTATATTCCGATTTACAAGAGATTCGAAGTAATGGATTTCGTTTGGTAATTATCGACACACCACCAGCTGTAACAAGAGCAATAGCCGAAGTAGTGAGCCTTGCCGATTTGGTTGTTTTGCCGACAAGACCAAGCCCTCATGATCTACGTGCGGTCGGTGCAACCGTTGACATTATCGACACCCGAAAAAAACAAATGATTTTTGTTATCAACGCCGCAACAAGACGAGCGCGGATTACATCAGAAGCAGCCGTTGCGTTGTCTCAACACGGCACAGTGGCACCTGTGAATATTCATAACAGGGTTGATTTTGCTGCAAGCATGATAGATGGCCGCACAGTAATGGAAACGGATCCAGGTGGACGTTCTGCGTTGGAAGTTGAAGCGTTGTGGGGTTACCTCGAGCCTCGATTGGAAAAAATTGGTTCACCGACCGTCACCAACGAGATACTGGGAGAAATTTCCGATTTATCTAGCGTAAATAAGCCGAGACGGTCAGCGCCTCTATTTGGTCGTCGTGTAAGTGGATAATGAAAAGGAGGTTGAGATGTCTTCAAATCAGCCTGAAAAACACATGGATCAACCGAAATACGCTTCGCTAACAGCTGGTCTGATGGCGCGTAAAGGGGAGGCTGTTCCTGCAGCTGCAGCATTCACAGCCGAAGCAATTGCGCAACATATTCCAGCACGTCATTTAGCCGACGAAGTCGCAAGACATAATCGGCGGAGCTTTTTACATGTCCATCATGGAACCGATGTCAGTGCTCCTGAAGAAACCGAAGATCTTGAAGATGAGATTGGCGCCTCAGAATTGGTGGACGACGTTGACGACAATGAACCCAATCAATTCATATTGTCAGCGATTAGTGGATCGTCAACGTTACACGATGAAGAAAAGCAGACAGAACTTACAGACCACAATGCGACAAGTTTAGATGATCGTAAAAATGTAATTGAAGATGCGTGGCAGCGGTCACGTTCAAATTTGACACCCGATGAAGAAACGAAATCGGATCCATCTTCGATCAAATCGCGTGGCGGGGAAAATTTTTCGGAAGATACAATCGAGGAACATGTCAGCCGATTTAATTCAATAATTGACGAAGCTATTGAGCAAGTGCAATCAAACAGCAAAACAGATGGAAACGTTTTAAGCGATGAGCCAGACGAACAAACCAATTGTGCCGAAAGTTCGAGTGAAGCCCCGACCCCACAACAAGTAGTCGAACAAGAGCAAACAAACGTTGATCCCATAGGTAAAAGTAAAGATTGCGGCGTCGCTAATGCAGTGCGTGAACGTAGAGACCATATTCGAGCAGAAATAGCGAGCCAACCTCGCGCCTCCATGCGTCTCGATCCGAGACGCTATGTACGCCTCAGTGTGGCTGCCGCTAAGTTACAACTGGAAAATCAGGAAGTAATGCTCGCGGCACTTGATTCATATTTGGACAGTTTAGATGAGACGTTGTTCTCCGACTGTGCCTGTATGAAAAAGGGCTTGATCTAACTTCTAGCCAAACCAAATTCCAGTTTGCTGCTTATGTAATAATCGCACCGTGATAAAAACGAGTGCGGTTATTTTTGCCATCTTCGGTTACAATGGGTGGAAACCAAATGAATCGTTTCCGCAAGCGCTAGGAATTTCGATTATGGCGAATACCGAAGAACAACATATCACTGCAGGTGAACGTCAACTGGCATTTGGTGACCTAGCTCAACTAGGGAAACATCATTGGGGGCGGTATCTCGGCGGCACGGTTCTGGTTATCGTTACGAATTTTGTTTTGGTTGCCTTCGTTGGAATTCTATTTGCGTTGATGGGATTTGGTGACGCACTGGAGTTAGTGCAGGAAGAAATCAATTGGGTCGATCTAGATCCAACCGATGATCGCACGGCACTCATAGCGATGGTTTTTTTGCTTTTGTCCATCATAGTATTGCTTCCAATTTTGTTCTTTATTGTCCGCCTGCTTCACAATCGACCATTTAAATCTGTGCTCACTGCACGTGATCGGTTTAGTTGGAAGATCGCATGGATTGCAGGTTTGTCTTTCGTGGCATTGGATATGGCTGCAATTGCCATTGGCCTATATCTCGAACCGAGTTCGGTAGAATTTATATTTGATGCTGCACGATTCTGGCCTTTCCTTGTTGTAGTTCTCCTTCTAGTTCCATTCCAATCACTCGCTGAAGAGGTGCTTTTTCGCGGGTATGTAATGCAAGGTGTCGGCGCTTTGACTTCCAAAACCATGTGGCGACTGTTGTGGCCAACATTGTTTTTTACGCTTGCTCATGCGGCAAACGGAGACTGGGCGGCAGGGGGGTATTGGGCGGTATTTACTTATATGACATTGGGAGCATATCTGGGGTGGTTATCACTGCGTTGGAACGGTCTTGAGGCCGCAGTGGGAGTGCATGTTGCAAACAATCTCATTGCGTTCCTTGTTATTTCAACATCAGGTGGAGGTATGCCATTCCCGACCGTCTTATACAGTGACGAAGTCGATTATTCTTCAGGATTAGCTCAAGTCATTGTTTTGATCGCGATACATTACGCCTTGCTGTCGTGGTTGCTGAGAAAATGGGACCCCGCAGCCACTGACGAGTGAATATGTTCGCTTTCGAATGGTGAGACCCACCAAATTCTCCCCCAAATGACCCCGGTATTTGACCAGAAATCCGAAACATCTTGCCCCAAATAACCGGGCATGGCACATGTAACGCCGAATTATCGCGATGAGAATCCCTTCTTAGCGAGTAGTTTCAATATCGACTAAATCTCTTCGTAGCTTGTCAAAAATAACACTGTTGAATTCAGATCTGCACATTCGGTCCCTAGTCGTTCATACGGCCGAAAATGTGACTAGGAAGGAGCACCATGTCTGCACCAAGCACAATTTCCCAAGCCTTATCCCAAAACTTCATGGGGCATTCGTCGACATGGTATAAAATGACGATCTTGGGATTTTTGCTTTTAAATCCAATTTTGATGTTGATTGCCGGACCAGTTGTTACAGGTTGGATACTCATCCTTGAATTTATATTTACACTAGCAATGGCCTTAAAATGCTATCCTCTAATCCCGGGAGGTTTGTTAGCCATTGAAGCGGTGGCGATTGGACTTACGGAATCATCCACCGTCTATCATGAAATTGAGAACAATCTTCAGGTCATCCTGCTACTGATTTTTATGGTTGCTGGTATTTACTTCATGAAACAACTGCTTCTCATGATCTTCACCCGTATTCTATTGGCTGTGCGTTCAAAGATAATGTTATCGGTTTTGTTCAGCTTTGCCGCAGCATTCCTTTCTGCTTTTCTAGATGCGCTCACGGTAACAGCTGTAATCATAGCCATTGCTATTGGGTTTTATGGCATCTATCACCGGTTTGCATCCGGCAAACCTCATCATGATGACGGGCACGACCACAGCGATGACCAAGCCGTGGATACCAGCCACCGAGAGGATCTGGACAACTTTCGAGGTTTCTTACGTAATTTGCTGATGCATGCGGCTGTTGGTACTGCCTTGGGTGGTGTCACCACTATCGTAGGAGAACCTCAAAACCTGTTGATAGCCGATAAATCCAGCTGGCAGTTTATTGAGTTCTTTATGCGCATGGCGCCAGTGACCGTGCCTGTTTTGGGTGCCGGGCTCATAACTTGCGCACTCGCCGAGAAATTCAAAATATTTGGCTATGGACATGAACTCCCAGTAAGTGTTCGCAAGGAACTTGAGTATTACGCCCAGGAAGAGGACAGAAAACGAAATGTCCGGGAAAAAGCCAGCCTGATCATGCAAGGTGTGATTGCTATCTGGCTTATCGCAGCACTGGCACTCCATGTCGCTGCTGTGGGTCTTGTTGGATTGACGGTGATTGTATTTACCTGTGCCTTTACTGGGGTGACGGATGAACATCAAATAGGTCACGCCTTCCAAGAAGCACTACCATTTACTGCTTTGCTTGCTGTATTTTTCGCAATTGTTGCGGTTATTCAAGACCAGCAACTCTTCACACCAATTATCGATGTGGTGCTGGTGATGGAAGGACCGCGACAGATTGCTATGTTCTATATGGCGAATGGCATCTTATCTGCCATCAGCGATAATGTGTTTGTGGCGACTGTCTACATAAATGAAGCTGTCAACGCCCTTGAGCGTGGAGTGATAACGCGAGACCAGTTCGACATGATAGCCGTGGCCATCAATACAGGGACAAATATTCCAAGTGTGGCCACACCCAATGGTCAGGCAGCATTTTTGTTTTTATTGACTTCTTCAGTCGCGCCCCTTGTTCGCCTTTCATACATGCGCATGGTGGTTTTGGCTTTGCCATATACTATTGTCATGACAATCGTCGGGCTTATCATGTGTTATTTTTATCTGACCAATGCGACGGCACATATGTACGACTTGGGTCTGATCAAACACCACTCCATAGCGCAATCAGAGACCTCCGATGAGAGGGAACATCATTGACTTCAGAATCTTCGGTGAAAATCTGATTGCAGTTGCAAACCGGCATGTATGGGTAGCTGAATTTACTTCATCAAAAAAGCTCAATGCGGGGCAGGTCTCGCAAACAGCATTATATTAATCTTTGAATACCTCAAAAGCAGATTCAAGTGAAATCAGTGCTAATCAAATACTGATCGATTATTCAGTTAGTACCACTAAATAAATACTTGATTGTGTTTGGCCATATCCATAGTTTGTCGCAACAGCAAAATTATGTGGTGTGGGGATTTGGGATGAAGGAAAAGTCTGCCCTGATCGATATGACAACAGAAATAGTATCAGCGTATGTTGGTAACAATTCTGTGGCAGCCGAGGAAATTCCTGAGATTATACACACGATTTTCGGAGCACTCCGGACAGTCAGTGAGGGGGCATCGGTAAATGGTACTGCAAAGCCCACCCCCGCAGTGGACATTGAATCTTCATTGACCGACGACTACATAATTTGCCTGGAAGACGGTAAGAAATTTAAGTCTCTGAAACGTCATTTAAGAACGCACTATGATCTGACCCCTGAGGATTATCGGGAAAAATGGGGGCTTTCAAAAGATTACCCTATGGTAGCTCCAAATTATGCCAAAGCGAGGTCAAAACTCGCTAAGCAAATGGGGCTTGGACAGACCGGTAAAGACAGCACTCGCTGAATAATGGTGCAGGGTAAAAGGTTGATGGGAAAGCTCCAAACAAACACTGCCAACCATACGCTCTAATCAGCCCCCTCGAGAGCCTTGGTAGCATCTTTCCTAATGCGTTCTATCATCGAGAAAAGCCCATTTGATCTCTGGGGACTGAGATGTTCATCGAGACCTAATTCATGAAAGATGGACCGCGCATCGATATCGAGAATTTCTTGCGCTGATTTACCCGAATACAATCGTCTCAGAATGGCTATCAAACCCCTGACGATGTGAGCGTCGCTATCTCCGACAAACGTCAATATGGGTATGGGGTCTGAACTAATACTCGTAATCAACCAGACCTGGCTAACGCATCCTTGCACTTTGTTTTCATTGCAACGGTGTTCGTCGGGTATTTGAGGAAGTTCTTTACCTAGGTCGATGACATAGCGGTAGCGATCTTCCCATTCCTCTAGATAGGAAAAATCTTCTTTGATTTTTTCGATGCTCATCAACCTGTCCCAACCCAACGGTTGGTTTTCTCCGGCAGTTTAAAAGTTCATGTGGACATACGATGTAGTGGGGTTTACGGCAAGAAAAATGACTTGAAACTGATGTTTACCGGGTCCAATCGGGACGTTTATTCGTCGTATTCTGAGTCTGAATACCGACCGTCATAATCCAGAATTGCAAATTCTGTATCCTCAACCGGTCCCTGGAAGGATGTTTCTGCTTGCTCAAAAGCGTGACTTGCCAGTTCAAACAATGCACGACCAGCGGTTTCTCCTAGAAGGCATACACCGGAACCATCGCTGCAAAGACCTTCCAGATTTTCCACGGTAGACACAATACGATTAGCTGTTTCTTCTATTGGGTCAGCATAAATTTCTGGCACAAGGTTAGAATCATAGCGGCTTGGAATATCCAGTATTCCTCCACTGCTAACCAAAAACGCAGACGCAATCGTCCAGAAAGTGGCACGGAACAACACACGAACTCCTTATTCAAAACATCAATGTGACCGAACTTTAGGATGCATCAGTTGAATCGGGATGAAAAAGCAATCTACAATTTTAATGATTAGGCAGACAAATTGAAGAACTTGAATTGATGCTGAATATTCAGAAAAGGGCGCGAAAACAATTTGATTCAAATTGTATCAATTAGCGTTTAAAAAAAAGCGACCCAAACAGGGTCGCTTTTTAGTTGTTGGTTGGATGAGAGTGCAATTGTTTAAGTATCACCACCATCAACTGTCATATAGCTCCAGCAAGCTGAGACTTCTTTCAGCGCATGACGTCCGGTGCAGAAAGCTTCTTCAGAAGAATCTCGTGAGGCAGCAAGGCACTGCGCAAGGTTCAATTTTGCCCACTTCAGGCATTGCTTCCCTTCGTTGTTAGAAACCAAGCGTTCGGTGAGCGCTGCATATTTTCCATCAGCCTGATCAACTGAGATATGTGCACCCAATGTCAACATCTTGCCAAGCATTGGGCGAGCATTAGGATCCAAATCATGTCGGGCAAAGACTGGCTGCGAGCGGCCAGCGCTGATGAGCTGGAAGCCTCCCATCTTAGAGCCGAATAGATCTGAAACAGAATACTGACGCGCACTGTTGAAGGTAGCAGGTTCTTTTGAGGACTGTAAATCATAAGCAGCCTGCTTGAAGGTAGCGGCCATTTCTCGAAGCTGTCCGGCTTCATTGGTCACGTTTGTCAAAACGGACTGGGCTGCACGATCAGATGATTTTAGTTTTAAAATATTGTCATGTTGTACGTTCAAAGTAGCAAAGAAACGATCACCCTTTGCGTTGACCGACCGATTGATCTCGCGAGCAAAATCAGATTGTTCAGCTGCAATTGCCGCGTTGTAGGCCACCCAAGCTTGGGCCAGAGTTTCATGGTCGTAGGCACTCAACCGTTTGTGTGCATCTGCAACACTCGATTTCGATCCAAGTGATGAAGCTGAAATTATCGTCAAGTCTTGCCTATAGCGATCATAAGTCCGCACAAGATTAACAATTTGGGAACCATCATCGCTCGCCTTTAGAGCTTCTCTCACGGCGGTACTGGTGGCGGTGCTTGTGCCAGAAGACACACTGACAGGGATCACCTGTTCTTCTTGTTTGGCTTTCTTAGAGAAGAAGCTAAAGCTAAATTTCCTTTTTTCCGGCTGTTGTGTTTCGTCAGCGGGTGTTTCAACTATTGCAACTTTATCTTCGATGGCAGGCTCAACGCTATCAGCCACGTCGACACTCTCTGTCTCAGCAGAGGCGTCTTCGGGAACTGGTTCGGTTGAGACCAGACTTGGCGTTGAACTTTGACCAAAAGACGCAAAGGAAAATGATTCACAGCCGCCCAGCGCCAGGACAGATGTCCCCAATGCCAGCGCAGTAATTAAACGTCGTCCATTAGCTAATGAGGTGGAAATTGCCGCCATTTCACGGGACCTATTCAAATCTACAAACACTACAATTACTCCCACGTATTCAGGGCCAGCAACAACAAGGTGCCGAGCTGGAACTAAGCCGAATTGTCGAAATGGTGTCCCGTGAGACCAATCCCTACGTCCCAAACTATAAGCGAATTCTGCTTAATCGCAATGACACCAACTCTTGATGTTAGCTAAACAGAAAAATTTTTAAGTCGGAGTAAGGAATGGCTGCTTTTTTTGCAAAAAATTTTCACAAACTTTGATCCTTACTTTTTAACTAGAGTCGAAATATTTACACGTATTAAGAGAAGTTTTATAATTGTTGTCGGACGTCGACTATGTGTTGGACTCAAGTAAATGTCTTAAGTGATTGGTGTTCAATGAGTATTCCTATTTGTCCGAATTCCCGCATAGATTCAGGAATCGTTAAGACTCAACGACCAATTTAACTATTAGGTAATGGTGATAAGCAAAATCCTAATTTTTTGGTACATCCTTTTGTTGAGACGAATTCAAAAGAGCTGGCAGCGTGTAACGCATGCAGATTTCATTAGAAACTGGCGAAATGCCATTTTCCGTGGCGGATCGCTAGTGAAGCCTCAATATTCCGGATTTGCTGACCAGCCTGAGATGGTTTGCCGTGCTGATACGAGGCAGAATTTGCATTTGATTGGTGCTTTGGCCTCGATTGCTGCAGTTCCGACTTATGTCATGGTTTTCGGACAACTTGGTTTCGTCGAATGGGCGGCACTTTCGTGGCTTCTCATTTCATCGATAATTGTCAGTATGGCGCCTCGATTGGGTTTGTCGATTAAAGTCACTGAGGTACTTTCCCTCGCCAACATGTCAATACTGGTGACGTTTCTTGCTCTCTTTACCGGTGGAACACGGACATTTTTAATCGCATGGTTTTTTGTCATTCCGATTGAAGCGATCCTTCTGGCGGACCGCCGAACTTTCCAATGGGCGTTAGGATTTGTGAGCGCGGCTATCGTTGTGGTTTTGGGGACGGGTTGGCTCGATATATTGCCGGCGATGCAGCAATCGGCGTTCATAACCAATATTCTTTTTGCAGGATCTACTTTTTTTGCGTTTGTGTATTTGGGCGCCTTAGTGATCGTATCAAAGCATACCGATTGGGCCGCTGAAACAAGTAGTTTGCAAAACCACACTCATGACCGCTACATCGCAGACAATGCGCTTGATGTAATTGTGCGCCAGGGGGCGAATGGTGTCGTGAAATACGTTTCAGCCGCGTGCCGGTCTGTTACTGGCTACACTGTTGATGAGATCAAAGAAAATTCTGATCCACTATTTTTTGTTCATCCGGATGATCGTTCCGCTGTACAAGCGGTGTTGAGAGAAGCTCGACATTTTGGGAAGAGTGCGACTTTGGAATTTCGGGTTCTGCACAAAGATGGACATTATGTCTGGGTGGAGACGAGGTGCAATGCGGTAGCCGAACCACAAAGAATAACTTTCTCTTTTGGAAAAAGGTTCCTCGGCCGATTGTTGAAGCTGAACGATGCAAATAAATCGAACTACGGTGAGTACGAAGTCGTAGCAATTGCTCGGGATATAAGTGAAACCAGAGAAGAAGTAATCAATTTGCGCAAGGCCTGGGAAGAGGCAGAAGCTGCAAACCTTTCTAAGTCACGGTTTTTGGCAAATATCAGCCACGAACTTAGGACCCCGCTGAATGCCATTATCGGGTTTTCTGACGTCATGCACCGACAAATGTTCGGGCGTCTCGGTAATGCGCGATATCAAGAATATGCAGGTCTTATTAACATGTCCGGCGGACAGCTTCTCGAGCTGATAAATGACCTTTTGGACATGTCCAAAATAGAGGCAGGAAAATACGAAATAGACCGTACACGGGTCTTTTTCCCGATCGTGATTGAAGAATGTCTCCGTCTTATGCGGTTGCAGGCTGACAAAGCAAAAGTTCGTCTTGCCATAGACCTCCCGAACTATTTACCACACATTCAAGCTGACCGACGTGCATGTCGCCAAATTCTTCTCAATCTTCTGAGTAATGCTATTAAATTCACTCCTGCCGGAGGAAAGATAACAATAGGTGCGCGGGTGGTTGATGAACAGCTGTTGATAGAGGTTTCTGATACTGGCGTTGGTATCCCGCATGAAGATTTGGAACGACTCGGACAACCGTTTGAACAAGTTTCGTCAGATGGCGATCTGCTACGAAAGAAAAACGTTGGAACAGGTCTGGGTTTGGCGCTTGTGCGATCACTCACAGATTTACATCATGGCCACATCGATATAGCTAGTCGGATAGGAATTGGCACAACAATAGGTGTCTATCTTCCTGTGAACGAAGAGTTGCCAGAAGAGCACCAACACAGTCAAAGCGGCGCCAAGGAAGCAGCAAATGATCACCACCTACAAGATGACCAACATATTGTTTTAGAAGAACTTGATGGGGATATTCGAGATACTGAAAGATTTCAAGGCGCCGCTTGAACACAAATCTTATCGCAGTGAATAACTAGTTTCAGACATTAAAAGAGGATCCAGTGAGCGGATATCATGTTGAAGCACGCTTACGGGCACACTTTTGGGTGCAAGCCCACATCAGAAAATGCGACGTGGCAGGCGTTCCCGTTTTTGTTCTCCATCGCGGCGATGAAACAGCCGGGTCAATTCTACTTATTGTCAATCGCTTAGATAGAACCGTCGATCTATTCGCTCAAATCACGAATATGGAGGGGCGTCTGGTTTGGATGCGGCCTTTAGGTCCGGGAGTTGTTGCAGAAGATGAAGCGAATGCCTATGTATCGAAGGTGAGATCCCGAGACCCTGATTTGTGGGTCATTGAGCTAGAGGATCCATCAGGGCGGCATTTTCTAACCGAACCCATCGAAGAAGGTCCACAAGGGCTGTAATATCGCACCTCTTTCTTTCTGATGGGTTTCGGGGTATGACCCGCGCTTTCTCCTCAAATTTGAGTTTGGGTAATAGTATAAAATGGAATCATCTGCCGCTAAGGCACCCATGACATTGAAACAGGCGACGGCCGCTCGTCGAACATTTGCAATTATCTCTCATCCGGACGCAGGCAAGACGACTTTGACCGAAAACCTGTTGCTGCTTGGCGGCGCCATTCACTTGGCTGGTGAGGTAAAGGCGCGTGGAGAACGCCGTCGCGCTCGTTCTGATTGGATGAAAATTGAGCAGCAACGCGGAATTTCTGTAACGACAGCTGTAATGACTTTTGAGCGCGAAGGGAAAACATTCAACCTCCTTGATACGCCAGGCCATGAAGATTTTAGTGAAGATACTTATCGTACTCTAACGGCAGCTGATTCAGCAATTATGGTTATAGATGCTGCTAAAGGTATTGAAATACAGACATTGAAATTATTTGAAGTATGTCGTTTACGGAATATTCCAATTATCACGTTCATCAACAAGATAGATCGGGAAGGATTGGATCCTTTTGGGTTGATGGATGAAATTGCTGAAAAATTGGCACTGGACACAGTACCAATGAATTGGCCGTTTGGGATGGGAAACAGGCTCAAAGGGGTTGCTGATTTTCATTCAGATCAATTTCTGCCCTACGTTGGAAGTAATGCAAAAGATATCGACACAGAACCTGTGAAACTCGATGCCCAGACGCTTAAGGCATACATGAGTGAAACCGAATTTGATGAGATGTCGGGAGAAAGCCAGCTTGCAAAAGAAGCTTACCCCAATTTTGACCCTGCATCGTTTCAAGAAGGTCATATGACACCAGTTTATTTTGGTAGCGCATTGAGAAATTTTGGAGTCGAAAAATTGTTAAGCGCGGTATCTTCCTATGCGCCATCACCTCGAGATCAAGTCGCACAAACTCGCACTGTCAAGCCGGATGAAGACAGAGTATCGGGATTTATTTTTAAGGTTCAAGCAAACATGGACCCAAACCATCGGGATCGGATTGCGTTTATGCGGTTGTGTTCTGGGCGTTTTCGCCGAGGCATGAAACTGGAACAATCTGGAACCGGAAAGGTTATTGGGGTTCACAATCCTATTCTTTTCTTTGCACAAAACCGCGAATTAGCAGAAGAAGCCTGGCCCGGCGATATTATTGGCATACCCAATCATGGTGTACTTCGTGTTGGCGATACATTGAGCGAAACAGGTGGTGTTCGTTTTACCGGCATTCCAAACTTCGCGCCCGAGATTTTGCGGCGGGTGAGATTGGGTGATCCAATGAAGACCAAACACATGCGTCGAGCGTTGGAAAGTTTGGCGGAAGAAGGCGTCACACAAGTGTTCCGGCCGATGATCGGCGCCAACTGGATCATTGGTGTTGTTGGGCAATTGCAGCTCGAAGTTCTCGTAAATCGTATGGATGCTGAATATGGCATCAAGGTTGAATTAGAGCCAGCGCCCTATGCGGCAGCACGATGGATTGCTGCGGCAACCGATGAAGACCTGAAGAGTTTTGAAGCGAGTAATCGTCATTCCTTAGCAACAGATGTAGATGACAATCCAGTTTTCCTCGGCAAGAATGATTGGGAAATTGGGTATGTGGCCGAAAAGTGGCCGGATATCTCGTTTCACAATACGCATGAGCGCATGGCTTGATGACACGAAATCTATTCGTCTAAGTTCGAATTAAGAATTTCAGTCGATGGAAATGCCAACAGCAATTGATATCCTTCTGGATACCGGTGCAGAAAGAATGTTTGCAGCGGGCGTTCTGATGTGGCCTCGACGTGTTCACTGTTTTTGTCAGATACTGTCACTTCGAATATATCTTCAATGTGGGTTTGCTTGGATTGAAGGAAATGTAACCCTGGAGTAAACGGACGTTGCGCAGAATTCGTTGGAACATTGTCACTATCACTAGGTGATGACAAAAAGAACGACCCATCTGAGAGTTGATCAACATCGAAATTCGACCCGGAGAGATCATAGTATTTTGCAAGCGTAACCCAATCCTCATCTTGGAGGAGAGCGCTAATTGTGTTGACAGCTGCTTCGGGCGATCGAAAGTAACTCTCAGCAACTTGTGCTTTATAAGGCCTGAACAAAGCACCTTGTTGATCTGGGCCAAAACCACGCAGTAAATAGACACCGAATATGGTGCCAACTAACGCAAAAAGCAAAATGGCTGTTAGTGGTTTCATTGAACCTGATCCCCGAATTCAATTTCCATACTCAGAACATCATCAAGAAATTGAATGCCCCATTTTGATCT
>JAJFIN010000398.1 GCA_021774955.1 Alphaproteobacteria bacterium
TGACTATCTTCAGCGGTCGAGAATGTTTGGCTCTTCTTAGTTGGGATCGTTGTGTTGCGATCAATCAACCGGGTAAACACACCGCCCAGCGTTTCAATACCAAGAGACAAGGGCGTCACATCAAGCAGCAATACATCTTTAACGTCGCCTTGAAGCACACCGGCTTGGATCGCCGCACCCATAGCAACCACTTCATCAGGATTGACCCCTTTGTGGGGCTCCCTGCCGAAGAATTCTTTCACCGCGTCTTGGATTTTTGGCATGCGGGTCATACCGCCGACCAAAATCACTTCATCGATTTCACCAGCGGCCAGGCCTGCATCTTTCAACGCGCCTTTGCACGGCTCGATTGTGCGCGCCACAAAGTCTTCGACGAGCGTTTCAAACTTAGCCCGCGTCAGTTTCATGGTTAAATGCTTCGGACCGGATTGGTCGGCTGTGATGAACGGTAAATTGACTTCCGTTTGCGTCGCCGATGACAGCTCAATCTTAGCTTTCTCCGCACCTTCTTTGAGGCGCTGCAAAGCCAGCTTGTCTTTACGAAGGTCAATGCCGTTTTCTTTTTTGAATTCGTCAGCCAAATAGTCGACCAAACGCATATCGAAATCTTCACCGCCCAGGAACGTATCCCCATTGGTCGATTTCACTTCAAACACGCCATCGCCGATTTCGAGCACCGAAATATCAAACGTACCGCCACCCAGGTCATACACTGCGATGGTCTTGCCGTCTTTCTTGTCGAGGCCATAAGCAAGGGCTGCCGCCGTTGGTTCATTGATGATCCGCAAAACATCGAGGCCAGCAATCTTACCGGCATCTTTGGTGGCTTGGCGCTGCGCGTCATTAAAATAAGCCGGAACCGTAATCACCGCCTCGGTGACATCTTCACCAAGGAAATCCTCGGCGGTCTGTTTCATCTTTTGAAGAATAAAGGCTGAGATCTGCGACGGAGAAAAAGTCTCTTCGCGCCCCTCGACCCAGGCATCGCCATTGTCAGCTTGCACGATGGTGTAAGGCACCATCTTCTGGTCTTTTTTAGTGGTCGGGTCATCGAACTTACGGCCAATCAAACGTTTGATGGCAAAGTAAGTATGCTCAGGATTGGTTACGGCTTGGCGTTTGGCCGGTTGGCCGGTGAGGCGCTCGCCTTCATCCGTAAAGGCCACCATGGACGGCGTCGTCCGCGCGCCTTCTGCGTTTTCGATCACCTTGGGGTCAGCCCCTTCCATGATCGCGATACAGGAATTTGTGGTTCCCAAATCAATACCAATAACTTTTCCCATAATTTCCTCTTACTGTTTGGCGGACACGGCGGCTGACCATGCAGAATGCATCAGCCTTGGCCCCCATGATGGGCATGGATGAGATGTCCCGAGCGGGAAGGTCGAAACGCTCTTCATCAACGCACTATTGAAAGCTAAGCGGTATATAGGGTTCAAGACCCCCCCTCGCAAGCCTTTAAAATCATGGTTAAGCGACCGTTAAGCAAACTATTCTCAAATGGTTGATGATCGGTGAAGTCGAGATAGCCAGATCCCTTTAAAGGCAATGAGTTATACGCCCGTTGACACTCGCCCTACGCGTTCAGGAGATCAAAAACATCACCGTCCTTAGGTCCTTGAAGAATATGGCGTTGGTGCCAGAGAGCGTAATAAAGTAACCGCCAAACATGCTGGTCCTTGCTGCGGGCATTGTGAAACAAGGCCTCAACCGCCCCAGGAGCACACAATTGCCGGATCCCTTCCTGACGCGCGACCAAAGGTCCCAATCGAGCCGCTTTCTCACCGATCCATTCTCCAACAGGAACCGTGAACCCACGTTTCTTGGCAAACGGTTCAGCCACCGGCACTTGTTTTTCCAACCATTTCTTGAGCAGCCATTTGCCGGTCTTGCCCTGTAGCTTGAATTCATCCTTCACCGAAAAGGCAAAATTGCCAAACACCGGGTCAAGAAAGGGCACGCGCCCTTCCATAGAATGGGCCATCAAACAGCGGTCCACTTTGTTGAGAAGATCGTTCGGCAACCAATCAGCAATGTCCTCAAGCTGGGCTTGCCGCAATCGGGTTGATAGAGCGAGGTCCGGAGATGAGGTTGGCGCCTCTAAAAGATGTTTGCCGCGATAAGGGCGGCGCAAGGTGCCCCATTTATCATAAAGGCTGCGCCGCACTGGCTTATGAAACAAGGTTCGCGTTGCGGCCCGGTGGCGACCATATCCGGCAAGAACTTCGTCCCCGCCTTCTCCAGTCAAAACGACTTTGACATGCTTAGACGCTTCGCGCGCCAATACATAAGTTGGCAAAACGGCGTAATCAGCGGTCGGGTCATCAGTGGCATCAACGACGGTGGGAAGCAGCGACCAGAAGTCATCTTTCGAGAACGAAATACTAACATGTTTAGCGCCAACGGCTTTAGCCACCGCCTCTGCCTGCGTTCTTTCGTCGGCGACCTGGCTACCGGGAAACCCGATGGTAAAAGCTAAAACTGGATTGGGGTTGAGCCGCCCCATCATCGAAAGGATTGACGATGAATCGACACCCCCTGATAGGAAAGCGCCGTAGGGGACATCTGAACGCTGATGAAGCTCGACGCTACGTTGAAACTGAGTATCGAATTGTTCCAATGCCTCCTCAATACTATCAGGGGCATCACTCCCCCCATCAATGGGGAAAATCCGATCGCGCGCGATAATACGCCCCCCTTCGATAATAAGCGTCTCGCCCGGAAGCACGCGTTTGATGTCTTTAAAGGCCGTGTCTCGCCCTGAGGAATATTGAAACTGTAAAACTTCTGCGCCCATGCGCTCATCCAAGTCACGCCCGGCAAGCCCTGCGGCAATAAGGGTTTTAGCTTCAGATGCAAAAGCAAAATAGTCCGGGGTCTCCACGTAATAAAGCGGCTTAATACCAAAGGGATCGCGGCTCAAAAGAAGCTTTTTGGCGGTTGCATCCCAAAGCGCTGTTGAATACATGCCCCGTAGTTTTTTCGGAAACGTTGCGCCCAGCTCTTTGTAGAGGGCCAGCGGCACTTCACAATCAGATTTCGTTTGATAAGGATAATTGGGATAGTCTTGCTTCAACTCAATGTAATTGTAGATCTCACCATTGGCGATAAGAGCATTGTCTTGTGGTGTCACGAAGGGCTGGTCCCCGGTCGCCAAATCGATAATTGCCAATCTCGTTTGCAAAAGACCTATTCCAGGGCGGGTAAAAAAACCTCTGCCATCCGGACCTCGATGTAGCATCGCATCAGCAAGCTTATCGAGAAGAGCTTGGTCTACGGGTCTTTCATCCCGGTACAGAATACCTGCAATGCCACACATTAACGCGATACCTTTTCAAAAAACGCTAGATATTGATTAACGACGGCCGCTTCAGAATAGTTTTGCTCATAACAAGCGTTCGCCGTAACCGCCAGTTCTTTCATTATAGCTGGTGACTTTATCATCTCGTTAATGGCCCCGGCCAAGGCGCCAGGGGCATTGATCGGTACCAAAACCCCGCTCGATTTATTGTCGATCAACTCACACGGACCCTGCGATGACGCCGCGATAACGGGGATATTATGCGCCCAAGCTTCAAGGATCACATTGCCCAAAGGCTCATGCCGCGAAGGACAAATTAGCAAATCAGCACTTGCCAACATGTCTCCAATGTCCTCTCGCCAGCCCAGAAAATGAACACGGTCAGCCACATTGCGCTCCTGGGCTAAGGCCACAAGTTGAGACTTGAGCGGGCCTTCTCCGGCCAACCAAAGATGCGCGAAAGGCACATCTTTTAGCGCTTCGATCAACACGTCAAAGGCCTTGTTTTCGTGCAGACGGCCAAGCGCCAACAGCAGGGGAACGTCTTCAGGTGTTTCAAAGGCAATCCGCGATACCGCTTTGCCCGGCTGTTCATCGACAAAGTTTGGGATGTAGTGAGCGCGGTCAACCGGCCACCCTTCGCCAATCAAATAATCAACAATGCCTTTGGTATTGCCGATCAAGTGGTCGCAAGTGCGGTAATATTTCAGATCGTAATACCCACCCAACCGAGCCGCATGAATGTACGGACCCGGTGGCATCATCCGGCTCGCGCGGTTCATCCAAGTCAGCACAATGTCTGGCGAAAAACTCTTGGCGATGTGTTTCAAAGCATAGGGCGTCCAAAAATCAAAAAGACCCCCAAAAGCTAACTCCGTCGACGCCGCGCCGCCCTCCTCGAGCCGCCTGAGACGCTCCGCGTCGCGACGAATAACAACGTGTTGCTTAATGGGCCGGTTGGTAAGTGAAAGGGTCAAGCGCTCAAAAAACGCTTCTGCGCCGCCATGCTGAGCGCCGGCCATAACCTGCATTATTCGCATTATTGATCCCACACTCCGGGCACGTCGCCACAAATCGTCGGGACCGTATCATGGTTCGCGTTTCCGACAAATTTGATCGACTAAACCGGCGGGCGGATCATCAAGACCAAAGCCACCAGCGCCAAAAGAGCGCCCAAACCAATATTGAGTTTGCGCAATTGACCGGGCTCTCTCATCAACGAACCCAACCCTGAGCCCATGGCGATCCAGGCCAAGTTGAGCGGCATCGCAATGATCAGGAATGTCGCGACAATAAAAAGAATGAGAAAAAAGTCTGCTGATCCCCCACCCGCAAACTGACTAAAGCCCGCCAGCATCATCGTCCATGCTTTGGGGTTTAACGGATGGACAATCAGCCCATTGTAAAAGGTGAACGGCGCATCAAGCGCCTGTTCTTTCGGGTTTGAAGACGCGATCCGATAGGCCAGATAAAAAAGGTAGAGCGAGCCCACAATCGAGATGGCTCGAAGAGCCAACGGGTTTTCATTTAACAGCGCGGTCAGGCCAAACCCTGAGACCAAACCAACACTGCCAAATCCGACAAAGGCGCCCAACCAAAACGGAAGCGATGCGCGAAACCCATAGGCCGCGCCCGATGACATAAACAAAGTATTGGCAGGCCCGGGCGAGCCAGTCATCGAAACCGCCAACAAAGCCAACAGGATAAACTGATCAGCCGGCACAGAAAAACTCCTTTTACAAGAACTTTACGCTGTACCGTGGCGGCTAAATTGTATCAATCAAAGTATTGTTCTTAGTACAATAATTGTATTACATTCCATCTATGAAAACCGTCCGTCATGTCACAAGTGCGCTCGCTGAAGACATTCAATCGGGTCTTCGCCAGCCCGGAGATCAATTACCGCCGCACCGGCAATTGGCGTGGGAATTGGGGTGTTCGGTCGCCACCGTGTCGAAAGCCTACCGAAACCTTGAGCGCCAAGGATTGATCTATGGCCATGTTGGGCGCGGTACTTTTGTCAAAGAAGATGTCAGAGCCCATGATCAGGCGGATATCATTTTCCCCCGCTCGGTGACCGAACCAGCGGGCCCTTCCGAAATTGATTTCACTTTGAACTTCATGCGCCACCCGTCAGGCCTCGCCTTAATGCAGAAAGGATTGAAGCGTCTCGTTCATCGAAGCGCGACCGCTAACTATCAGACCTACACGGACAGTCGCGGCGCAGCGCGTGACCGCAAAAGCGGTGCGCGATGGCTTGCCCGGTTCGGCCTAACAGCGGACCCAGACGATGTCATCATTGCTCCTGGCGCTCAATCAGCCATCTATGCCGCGATCCAAGCCGTCGCTGGGGCCAATAGCGCCATTGCCGCAGAAGCCTATTGCTATCCCGGTTTTCGTGCCGCCATCGAAACAATTGGCGCCAGGCCCATTCCCATCGCTATGGACGGCGAGGGCCTCATCCCTTCAGAGTTTGAAAAAGCCTGTCGCATGCACGCAATCGCGGCTCTGGTCACAATGCCAAAGAACCAAAACCCGACCGGCGTGACACAACCATTAGCAAGACGGATGGAAATCGCAG
>JAJFIN010000399.1 GCA_021774955.1 Alphaproteobacteria bacterium
TTGAGGGCGAGGCAGTGCTGACGGCCGGCGATGGTGTGGGAACGGGCAAGGTGTTTCACTAGGTCAACGGGAAATTTGATATCCATCAGCGTGTTTATCAAATTTCGAACTTCACTGATCGTGTAAATGGTTTCTACTTCTATCTGTTCTTCAGCACCTGTTTCTATAACCGCATTATGCAAATGACAGCAAAGTCATCTGTTGACTCCGTTCGTCGGGACATGATCGCTCGGATGCTTGTTCCCCTGCCGCCGACGTTGGATGAGCAACGCGCCATTGCTTCCGTCCTATCCGATGTGGATGCTGAGTTGGCGGCGTTGGAGGCTCGCCGCATTAAGACCCGCGATCTCAAACAGGCTATGATGCAGGAATTGCTAACCGGCAAGACACGTCTCGTTTCGACAGGAGATTCGGATGACTGAGAATCCCCGCCCTGAACGGCTGACCCAGAACCGTGTCGTCGCCCTGTTCACAGATCCGGCCTGCCCTGACTACCTCGGCTATGACTACCTTGATGACTGGAGCAAGCGCGATAACAATCGTTCCATCGAGGTCGGCCTGTTGCGGACAAACCTCAAGCAACGCGGATATTCCGATGCGCACATTTCTGCTGCGCTGCAAAGGCTGGAAACCGCTGCCGACACTACCGGCGTGACGCTCTACCAGGCCAATCTGCGCACCTATCAATGGCTGCGCTACGGTATTCCTGTGCAAGTCGCTGTCGGGAAAGAACACGAAACGGTGCATCTGATTGAATGGGACCACGCTGACCTGAACGACTTTGCTCTCGCCGAGGAAGTGACCCTGAAAGGTGGTCATGAGCGGCGTCCCGATCTAGTGCTGTATCTGAACGGCATTGCCGTCGGCGTTATTGAGCTTAAACGCAGCTCGGTGGAGGTGGCCGGCGGCGTGCGTCAGCTGATCACCAATCAGGAGGAGATCTTCAACAAGGGCTTTTTCAGCACGGTGCAGTTTGTCCTTGCAGGGAGTGATTCTCAGGGGCTGCGCTATGGCACAACCGGCACGCCCGAAAAATTCTTTGTCGAATGGAAGGATGAGGACGGCGCTGCCGGGGAGGATGCAATTGCCGCTGGCGCATTGCTCGACAAGCCCGTGGCTCAGATGTGTAACAAGGAGCGTTTGCTGGACCTGATTCGCAACTTTATCATATTTGATGCTGGCCAGAAGAAAGTCCCCCGACCGCACCAGTTCTTTGGTGTCAAGGCGGCACAAGAGCGGATCAGGCAGCGCGAGGGCGGTGTCATCTGGCACACCCAGGGCAGCGGCAAGAGCATCGTTATGGTATTTATTGCCAAATGGCTGATGGAGCATGATCCCGATGCGCGTATCCTGATTATCACTGACCGAGACGAGCTGGATCAACAGATCGTTGGCGTGATGCAAAATGCTGGTGTAATTGGTGATGGCGCACCGTCACCGCGCATTACGTCGCGGGCGCAGTTTGTCGAAAAATTGGGTGCGACCACGCCTCGCCTGCTGTGTGCGCTGGTCCATAAATTCGAGCCTGACCTCAAGAGCGACCCGCCCCCCGTTCACGGACGGTTTTATATTTTCGTGGACGAATGCCACCGCACTCAGAGCGGCGACATGAACAAACAGATGAAGCGTTGGATGAGCAATGCGATTTTCATCGGCTTCACGGGCACGCCCTTGTTGCGTAGAGATAAAAAGACCACGCGAGAAGTCTTCGGTACCTATATTCACACTTATAAATTCCATCAGGCCGTCGCGGATAAGGTGATCCTTGACCTCAAATACGAGGCCCGCGATGTGCCACAGCGTCTGACCTCACAAAAGGCCATTGACGCCTGGTTCGACCAAAAAACAAAAGGGCTGAACAATTTTCAAAAGGCGGTGCTTCGTAAACGTTGGGCGACTATTGAAGAGCTGATGAGTGCGGGCGAGCGTAAGCAACGTATTATTGCCAGCATCATTGAGGACTTCGGCCTTAAGCCGCGCCTCAACAATGATCGCGGTACGGCTATTTTAGTGGCGGCTTCCATCTACGATGCCTGTCATTACTTCCGGCTGTTCCAGAATACAACTTTCGGCCGATACTGCGGCATCATTACTTCCTTTGAACCAAACCACAACGCGATTTCCGGTGAACCTGCAGATAGTGACGAACGCTATAAGTTTGACACCTACAAGAAACACGTTTTGACAACGGACCAGACGACTAAGCAGTACGAGGATGAAACCAAACGGCGTTTTATCGAGGAACCTGCTAATTGCAAATTACTGATTGTGGTCAGCAAGCTCCTGACCGGGTTCGATGCTCCTTCATGTTCTTATATCTATCTCGACAATGAAGTGCACGACCACAACTTGTTCCAGGCTATTTGCCGCACTAACCGTCTTGATGGTGACGATAAGGAATATGGCCATATTGTTGATTTTAAGGAATTGTTTGGAGACGTGAAGCAAGCCATTGCCGTTTACAATTCCGACGAACTGGATATCGAAAACGCCAGTGAAGATAACAACATAACACTTAAAGATTGGCGCGAAGAGGGAAAATCAAGGCTCGATGCTGCCCGCGAGGCGTTGAAATATTTGTGCGATCCTGTACCACAACCACGCGAGGTGGAGCAATATCTGCATTATTTCTGCGGTGATGCCAATGACCCGAACGCTCTCAATGACACCGAAGCCTTACGGATTTCGTTCTACAAATCAGTGGTCACGTTTGTCCGGGCCTTTGCTGCCATTTCTCAAGACTTGATAGAGGCCGGATATGCGGATGCCGAGATCATCGTCTTACGCAACGAGTTTGGTTTTTTCAGCGATACGCGTGCCGCCATCAAGAAACACTCTGGCGAAGAACTGGATATCAAGCCGTTCGAAGCGGATATGCGCCACCTCATCAATACTTATATCCAAGCCGATCCGGCCGATCCTCTGGGCACTATGGATAACTATTCGTTGGTTGAACTGATTATCGAAACCGGCATCCACGATGCCATTGCCAAAAAGCTTAACGAGAAAGGTAAGCTCACAAGAAATGCCGTTGCAGAAGGTATCATCAACAATATCCGCAGAACCATCATCCGCGATCAGCTTACCGATCCCCGGTTTTACGAGGAGCTATCGAAATTGCTTGATGACCTTATCAAACAAAAACGCGATGACACTGAATCCTACGAGGCGTTCCTCAAGGAGGCAGAAGAGTTGGCTAACAAGATGGCTAGAAAATCAGCGTCAGGAACGTATCCATCGGTGTTGAATGGGCATCCCCGCGCCGTCGTGCTGTTCAACAATCTAGCAAGCATTCCAGCGAGCAGTTTTCAGTGTCCGGAAGATGTAGACGTGAAGGCGGCCCTCGCGCTTGAAATCGACCGTGCCATGCGCGAAAAGGCTCCAGCTGGATGGAAGGGTGACGACACACGAGAAAAACAAGTGTTAAATGCACTCTTCCCGCTGTTGAAACGAGATCGTAAGGCAACACTGGCCGTGTTTGAGATTATTAAGAACCAACCAGGTTACGCATGAGCGAAATAATTGAACTAGGCGAGATCGCGATTGAGGTGACCCGGAAGGACATCAAGAATGTCCATCTATCCGTCCATCCTCCAAGTGGTCGCGTCAGGTTGGCCGCGCCGACGGATACGCGGCTTGAAGTAGCTCGCGCCTATGCCGTCTCCAAGCTGAGTTGGATTCGTCTGCAACAGGAGAAGTTGCTCAATCAAGCGCGGGAAACTCCCCGTGAGTATGTCGAGCGCGAAAGCCATTATCTTTGGGGACGCCGTCATTTGCTGACGGTGATCGAACGTAATGCCAAGCCATCTGTTTCACTCGACCATAAACGGATAACCCTGAGCGTTCGTCCAGGCAGTGACCAGGTCAAACGAGCATCGGTCATCCACGAATGGCAAAGATCACTCTTACATGATTTGATTCCACCGCTGATCGGCAAATGGGAACCTAAACTCGGCGTTCAGGTGGCGGCTTATTTTCTCCAGCGCATGAAAACTAAGTGGGGGAGCTGCAATCACAACGCAGGTCATATCCGCTTGAACACCGAGCTAGTCAAGAAGCCCAAAGACCTTATCGAGTATGTAATTGTGCACGAGATGGCTCATCTTATGGACCCGACCCACAGTGACCGGTTTGTGGCTGTGCTAAATAAGCATTATCCAACATGGCGAGAAGCGCGCGCCGAACTCAATGAGCTGCCGCTTACAGCTGAGATATGGAATGAGTGATCGTTGCATTTTTGCGGCTGATACAGGGTCCGCTGCGTTGAACCCTATGTGAGACGAAGAGTAAACGGGTCCCGGCGCCGCTACTTGCAATTCGGATATGTTTAGGTTATACTAAACAATATGACAAATAAAACAGATACGCTAATTCATAAAACCTCCGGGGAAGTCCACCGGGCGGTTGTTTACGCGCGTGTTTCTTCTAAGGAGCAGGACCGGGAAGGGTTCTCAATCCCCGCTCAGCTTAAGTTGCTAAAGGAGTATGCAGCGCAGGAGGGATTTTCGATTACTGGCGAGTTTGTAGATATTGAAACGGCCAAGCAGAGCGGCCGGAAAAGCTTCAACGAAATGGTCTCATCACTTCGGAAGATGACCGGAGCACGGATCATCCTGGTCGAGAAAACGGACAGGCTTTATCGTAACCTCAAAGATTGGGTGATGCTTGATGATTTGGACGTTGAAATCCATCTGGTCAAGGAAGGCGCTGTTCTGTCGCGCGAGTCACGCTCATCTGAGAAGTTCATGCATGGCATTAAGGTGCTGATGGCAAAGAACTATGTCGACAACCTTTCCGAAGAGACGCGCAAAGGTATGCTCGAGAAAGCGGGTCAGGGTATCTGGCCGTCAGCGGCACCCCTCGGCTACAAAAATACTGAAGGAACCAGTGGCAAGAGGATAATCGAGCCTGATCCAGAGGCTGGTCCGTTGGTGACAAAATTGTTTGAGTGGTATTCCGAAGGACAGCTTGCGCTGAGAGACCTTTCAAAAAAAGCTAGGGAAGCTGGCTTTAGTTACCGCAAAAGCGGAACACCGATACCGACCAGCACGGTTCAAAAGATCCTTAGAAATCGGATTTATATGGGCGAATTCGAATGGAGCGGTCAGATCTATAAAGGGAGCCATCTGCCGCTGGTTTCGCGTGATCTATGGGAACAAGTTCAAAATGTGTTGGACGGCCGTAAAGCCAGCAAACACCGGCGTGCAAAACATGATTTTGCCTTTTCGGGTCTGGTCACATGTGGGCATTGTGGTTGCTCATTGGTCGGGGAGATCAAGAAACAGCGCTACATCTATTATCATTGCACTGGCTACAAGGGAAATTGTGGCGAACCATATGTGCGTGAAGAGGTGTTGGAAGCAAAGTTTGGTGAAATTTTGGGTCGCCTTGTATTTGGAGACGAAGTATTGGAATGGGTTCGCGATGCTTTGCATGCCAGCCACGCAGACGAGCGGCATGAACATGAGGCTGCGATCAGTCGGCTACAGGCTGAATATGAGCGGCTTCAAAAACGCATACATGCTGCTTATGTCGACAAACTTGACGGCATCATTGATGCGGTGCTTTTTGACCAGATGTCGAACGAATGGAGAGAAGCGCAAAATCGTTGTCTAAAAGACATCGAGCATCATCAGAGTGCAGACAAGTCGTATCTTACAGACGGTGTTCGCTTGCTTGAACTGGCTCAGAATGCGCAACAGCTATTCTTGAAACAGAATGCGCGGGAGAAACGTCGACTTTTGAACTATCTAGTATCGAACTCCGCATGGAGTGACGGTGAATTGACGACGACCTTGCACCAACCGTTTGATTTAATTGCTGAAACGACAGCCATTGACGCAAAGAGAAAGACCGCTGGAGCCTGCTCCAACAGTCTTTCTGAGAATTGGCTCCCCGGGCCGGACTCGAACCAGCGACAAAGCGGTTAACAGCCGCTTGCTCTACCAACTGAGCTACCGGGGATTATTGTCATCATGGGCAGACATTCTGCCAAAGCAGAGCCTGCTATATCAAAGTCACTTCAGGTATGAAAGAACAAAAATTGCAGATTATTGGCAAACATTGCAAGTAATCTGGTGTGGCTTACCTATATAGAATCGACTGGTTATGGCTAGGGGTGATTTTAATATGGCGAAACTTAAGTTTCGTAGCCGTGACGTAAATTTACCGGCTTCGCGAGCTGTTCGGCTTGGACTTGGCATCGCACTTATCGTGCTTGGCTTTTTTGGCTTGCTGCCTGTTCTTGGGTTTTGGATGATTCCTTTGGGAATATTGGTACTTTCGGTCGACTTGCCTGTAGTGCGCCGGTTGCGGCGAAGGTTTGAAGTGTGGCTGGGGCGTCAATTGACTGGTCGGAAGAAGAATCAAAAAAAGAATCAAGACACCAAACTATCAAAATGATCTCAAGATTTGGCTCTGATGTGGTTTCCCACAAAATTCGGGGCCGCATGGGTGGTGCGGCCCCGTAGGTGTTGGGTAAATGGTGGGGTGTCTTCAAGGGAAGACAATGGGACTTTGCGAGATTCTTATTAACAAAAGGTTAACAAGAGAAGCCGGGCCATTAGAGTTTAAACTGCGGGATCAAGCGCATCGATGTCCATTTTTGATGGGTTGAACCCTCTGTGGAGGCCACGCCCGGAATCGAACCGGGGTCCACGGCTTTGCAGGCCGCTGCGTAACCACTCCGCCACGTGGCCATGATTGAGGGTGGT
>JAJFIN010000400.1 GCA_021774955.1 Alphaproteobacteria bacterium
CAAAAATTTGCATTTGTGTGACCAGAATCCATTTGTGCCGATTGGAGGCGAGGTTACTTATGGTCAAGCGATGGCAAACTCTATTTGCGATCATCGCAAGAATGGATTTTCTTGATGTTTGGCCGCAGGAGCAGAAAAAATATATCAACAAATGGTGTTGGTGACTCAAAGTATTCTCACGATGTTATCATTATCGGCGCTGGCCCTAATGGGCTGGCGTGTGGTGCGTATCTCGCGAAGTCAGGTTACCGAGCGATTGTGCTGGAGAAATCAGAGACGATAGGCGGGGCCTGTTTAACCAGTGACTTTGACGGTACGCCTATGTCCAGATGTTCGCATTTGGTGCGGTCGTTACATCCGAAAGTAATAAATGACTTGTCACTGATGAAGTATGGATTGCGATATGCGGTCCGGCATGTGTCAACATTTGCACTTGATGAAGATGGTGACAATATCGAGCTCAGTAAAAATGATTGGCATACAGCAAAATCCATCGCAAGGTATTCTTCTGTGGATGCTGATTTATTTATCAAATTCAGAAAACTTGTCCACCGTTACGGGTGCTATTTGGCACAGATCGAAAGCATATTCGATAAAGGATCACCGAGTGAACTTTTGCGACAACAATTGTTCGACAATTTAACTGTTTCAGATCAACGAGAATTTTTGCGATTGTGTTTCTCGAGTGCTGCTGGATTTTTGGATGAACAATTTGATACGGATCTGCTAAAAGGCGCGTTGGCATTTGACGCTGTATTGGGTCAAAACGAGGCGCCGACAGCGCCAATGACAGCAATGTCTATTTTGAGAAACGCGTCTCACGAAGTTTCCGGAACGCAAGGCGGTTTGGCTTATCCAGTGGGAGGTATGGGCGCAGTCACAAACGCGATGGCTAATGCACTTTTGGCAACTGGTGGGAAAATAAGAACAGACGCATCTGTAAAGCGCGTTGTGATTGAGGATGGCCTCACTCGGGGTGTTGAACTAAGCGATGGAACTTACATATCAGCACCGATAATTGTATCGAGTGCGCCAGCTCAGGCCACTCTTCTCGAGTTGGCCGGCGAGCAATATTTAGAAACCGAGGATGCCGCTAATCTATCGGGATGTAATAATCTTGGCGCCACATCGAAACTCAATTTCTTGTTGGATGGATTACCCAAGATCACAGGTCTGTCTTCGTTGCAGCTGAAGGGACGGTATCTTCTTTCACCCACTATTGAATATTTGGATAGATCGGCGAACGCTATGAAGTATGATGGCTTCCCGGAGAAACCGGCGATAGAATTTATCTTTCCCTCTGTACTCAGCGGAAAACAAGAATGGGACGGACCCCATACACTTTCCGCAATTGTTCAATATACGCCGTATTCAATTCCCGGTGGTTGGGAGTCGAACCGTAGTTCCTTCCTTCAGCATTGCGCAGACGCACTTGAGCAGGTTATGCCGGATATCAAGAGTCATATAGTCGGAGGTGAGTTGCTAACACCTCCAGATCTTGAAAGAGAATTTGGTCTTCGCGGTGGAAGTTGGAACGGAGGTGGACGTAAATGTTTGCGGTTGGAACACATATTTCAACACGAAAAATGTGATGATGGACGTAGCCCAATTCGTGGTCTTTATCTTTGCGGGGCCTATGCTGGGCGCGGAGAAGGGGTGAGCGGTCTTTCCGGTCTAATTGCCGCGACAAGTGTGATTGATGACATGGCATCAATGTCGACGCTTGATGAGCTTGCGAATTTGTCATCTCATGGAGATGAATTGGTTGTGCCATCATGAATACCGTCTCAGCACATGACACTGAATTCAAAGCTTTTTGGGATGCTGCAGGCATACAAGACAACATACCCTCTGGATCCGTGCAGGCGCCAATTCAATCCCCCTTTTATCCGCGCATCTTGTCCGCAATGAGGAGCAATTCTTGGACGTGCCGTTTGGGTCAATCGGTGCCGGAAGTGTTTTCGGACTACAATACTGAATACAATGCTTTGGTTTCAGGTTGTGCAATTCATGATGATAGTGATCAGCACCTTTTCGAAGTGAGTGGTGATGATTCACAACAATATATTTCCCGACTGACAACAAGTGATGTCGCTTCAATGAAAGCAGGTGATGTTTCGACGAGCCCAATCTGCGACAGACTAGGCGGGGTAATTGACATCACACTAATATTTCGTTTCGGCGAGAACCGATATTTTATTCAGAGCGACTATCCGCTGCTTCGTTGGCTTACGGATTCAATGATGGGTTTTGTAGTGAAAGTTGCAGCTGTGAACGATCAGTTTGCATGCCTCTCATTGGCAGGACCAAAACATGAAAAAGTCGCGCATGAAATTGCAATCAAGATTCCGAACTCAAAGGAAACGGGATATGGATTCTCACTGAATGATTTTGGACGACGTGGGTTTGTTTTAAAATCGAATGAACTAGATATCAGTAATGATCGCTTGAAGATTTGGATTAAAAGAGGGTCTGCATTAGCTCTGTGGGATCAATTAACCAACGCCGAGAGTGGTGCGGTACCAATTGGTGATGCGGTATTTGATTTGAAACGGATTGAGGTGGGAACGCCTAGAGTTGGTATAGACTATGTTAGCGCATTGGACGTCATACAAAGTGATCGCCTTAGAACGCCATTTGAGCTGGGTTACGCTGATGCTGTTGACTTTTCCAAACCAAATTTCAACGGCCGCGCTGCACTCAAAATAGCAGCAGCAAGGGATATGAGTTCAACAGTTGAATTTGTGTCAATTAGTTTTGACGGTGGTCTGCCTAATCCAGGAACACTCCTGTTTACTAGCGCTAAGGCTGAACCAGTTGGTGTGGTGACCTCTGCGAGATATTCACACGGTGCGGGGCTCAATCTTGGTTTAGGATTTGTCCTCCCACAATATTCCAAGCTGGATACTGAGCTAACATGTGAAATCGCGCAAAAAGTTGAGCTGATTTCAAAACGCAAACCCGTTCAGGCGCGGATTCTTTGACTTAGCAGCGCTTTTATAACGAAAGGTCGCGATACTTATTTCCCCAGCGACGGATTCTGAAAGCTGCAACGTTCAATCTTGTATAGGCGGCTTAATTGCTGCATCGGATGAATTCTCAATCTGAGAGGAACTTACAAGATGAACAAAGGATCGATAGTATTTGTGATTGGTTTGACCAGTTTAGTTGCAGCCGCGGGCACAGCTCTCGCTGGTGATAAAAAGTGGGTTGGCCATCACCGCATGCACGATAATAAAATGTTTGAAGAGATCGACAAAAACGCTGATGGAAAAATTTCAAAGGAAGAATCAGAATTGGCCGCGACATCTCATTTTGAGAAGACCGACAATGATGACAGTGGTAGCATAAGCCTTGAGGAATTATCTGCTGCAATGGAAGCACGGCGCGCAAATCACTTGGAGAAGATGTTTGCACATTTGGACAAAGATGCTGATGGCAGTGTAACATCTGACGAATTTACCCACAGAGGTAACTGGTTCGCAGATGCTGATGCCGATGATGATGGCTATCTGACGAAGGATGAGATTCGTGATCACCATAAAGAGCGCAAGGATCGTCATCGCGACGGACACTAGCGAGAAGACCGTGTCGTTGAGAAAATAAAAAAAACGCCGAATGACTTGATTACGCCAAACTAGAGTTTGGTGAGCGTGGATGCAGATGCAGACCGGATTGAACGTGGAATATGCGTGAGCACAGTTGGTACCGTCAAACCAGACAGTACGGGGTCATCTATGGATGACCCAGACGTGGAGTTTGTTCAACGTGCAGCAAAAGGAGATGAGGACGCTGTTCGGGTTCTGGTGGATCGACACATGTCGATGATTCACGCTTTATCGTTTCGATTGTTGGGAAATGGGCAGGATGCGGAGGATGTAACCCAAGAGGCGTTCATGCGAGTTTGGACACATGCAAAATTTTGGGAACCGGATCGAGCGCGATTTAGCACTTGGCTGTACCGCGTGTCGGTTAACCTTTGTTATGACCGACTGCGCAAACGGCGCGAAGTGTTAACCGACGAACTACCAGAGCAAGTGGACCGAGCTGTACTGCAGGATATGGTCCTTGTTGAATCGGAAAAATCTAACCGCGTTCGCGAAGCGGTTAGTTTGCTGCCGGCCCGACAAAAAATTGCTATCACTCTGTGCCACTTCCAAGGAGTGAGTAATATTGAGGCTGCGGAAGTTATGGAAGTAAGTATCGAGGCACTGGAATCATTGCTGGCTCGCGGACGGCGAACTCTTCGTAAGATCTTGTGTGAGGAAAAAGAAGAGCTGCTTGGTGTTGAAGATATTGGCGGTGGCTAGGGTGGGGACATACTAATGACAGATATGGCAATAGAAAGATTTAGAGAAATACTTTCCGCCTACGGATGTAAGGAACAGAATTGGCCTGCCGCGGAGCGAAAGAAAGCAAATGACTTTATCACGGCCGATGAGAACGCACGTAAGCTTCTTGAAGAAATGAATTCCCTAGATAGTATTCTCGATCTTAATGACATTGCGCAACCTTCTAATGACCTAAGATCAGCCATACTTTCCGATGCTGTAGAAATATTAGCTGTTCAAAAACACCCTATGAGGAATATGCAGTGGGGAGAAGGAAGGGGATTGTGGTCTTTCATACAAACCTTCATGAACGAGTTATTACCGGGAACGCCAGCTTGGCAACCGGTGATGATGCTGTTTGTCGTCGCAATGCTTGGAGTGTCGATTGGTGGGTATGTAAATCGGCACCCAGAAGGTGACAAGGAACTGATTGCCGCATTCGGAGGCGACTACGAAATAATGGATGGTGAAGATTATCTGCAAACGTTCATTGGAGAAGACGCATGAGTGAGATAGCTGGACCTAAACGGCAGATTCTTCTTCTTGTTTCATTGGCTGCCAACCTGTTTTTATTTGGTATTGTTGGTGGAGCATTTTTGATAACCGGTCATTATCCTCGTCATCATACTGATCATGCTCGACTAGCGGCACCGTTGCATACTTTTGTTAGTCCTCGCCAAGTATTTCATGCGTTGCCCGATGACACACGCAAGGCGGTTATGAAAGAAGCAAGAGGCCGATGGCGGGAGATCGAGCCCTATCATGCAAAAATCAGAATGTTGAGAAACGAAATTCTGAACCTTTTGAAATCCGAGGAATTCGATTCTAAGGAATTAGAACAGCGTTTTGACGAATTATTTGAAGCAGAACGTAATGCCCTTCAACAAAGTAATGCGCTCATGTTGGAGATGATGGAGTTGATCTCAGTTGATGATCGCCGACAGATCATCGACGAGCTTATTGAGCGGGAACGTCATCGCGAGAGGATTGCGAAACATCTGCGTGGCGATCCAAATCATAGGTTCAAACGCGATTCCGATGTGCTTAAGGATGAAGTGCCTTCCCAAGAATAGCTAAAATGAGACGGCGCTTTGAATACCGTCTTCTCGGCGAGGAAGGCTAAACGACACTTTCGTACCCTGCCCAAGAGTGCTCTCTATTTGGAATTTTCCATGATGCATTTCGATGAGAGATCTGGAAATGGCAAGCCCCAACCCGGATCCTGTGAACCTTCTTGAATGCTGGCTTTCGATTTGCACAAACGCATTGCCAATTTTGGGAAGGTCCTCGTCAGCAATCCCGATACCCTCGTCTTCGACGCTGATTAGCACCTCTTGCAAATTTGCTTTTGCGCGTATCCAAACATTGCCATTGGCTGGCGTAAATTTGATTGCATTGCCAACTAGATTGGTGATGATTTGTTTAGTAGCGCGTTTATCTGCAAAAGCTTCAGGAATATTACCGATCTCGACATGGATTTTTATCTTCTCTTCGAAAGCTTTGGGTTCCATGATCCTAAGACACTCTTGAATAACTTTCGGTAATTCAAGAGGTTGGGGATCAATTTCGAACTTCCCAGCTTCCAAGCGTGACATATCCAAGATGTCGTCAATCAGCTCCAAAAGATTGCGGCCACTGGAGTGAATGTCTTTTGCATATCCAACATAACGTTCATCTCCCAATGACCCAAAGATACCAGTCTGCATTACTTCGGAAAACCCGATAATCGCGTTAAGCGGAGTCCGGAGCTCATGGCTCATATTGGCAAGGAATTCGGTTTTTGATCTATTTGCTTCCTCTGCCTTTTGTTTTTCTTCGGCAAACTTTTCGGCAAGCACCGTTAAATGGGTTCGAGAAGTTTCAAGATCTTCAATGGTTGCTTTCAGCTCCTTCTTACTTTCAAGGAGTGCGGCATTTTTTCCTTTGAGATCGGTGATATCTCGACCGATGCTGACGACGCCGCCACCTTCAAGTGGATAGCTTTTTACCTGCACCCAAAATCCATCGGGCAATTCGACTTCCACGGTCTTTGTCAATGCTTGGCGGGCGATAGGTAGGTCAAAACGAGCCTTATCTCGATATTTGCTGTTTGTGGCTATTGGTTTGCCAAATCGATCCCATAGGGCAAATGCGTCAGAACTCCCTTCAATCGCTTTTTGCAATCGGGCTTCTGCTTCTTGGGCGCGTGCTTCAGCAACGAGTTCGTCAGTGATGTCGCTTACGACACCAATGATGTGTTGAGACTTCAGATTGTTGATGCCTTCACCGGCGCTGTTGTCTTCTCTGAGCTCTCCTTTTGCCCTGACCCAAATGTATCGCCCATTTTCATGTTTTAGGCGAAATTTTGTATCGTATGAAAGTTGACCATCCAGGACATTCGCTTCGATGCGTTTTACATATTTTCTGTCACTAGGATGGACCAATTCCAACATGTTTTGAAACGGAAGCACCATCGGCCGGGCGTCCTGTCCAAGAAATTCCGGAATCGATCGAGACCAAAACATTTGACCTGAATGAATATCCCAATCCCAGATACCGCAATTTGCGCTCGCTGCCGCGAGTTCAAACAATTGCTCACTCTGCCTGAGTAGCTGATTGGCGGCTCGTACTTCTCTTATTTGCCGACTGATAAAGGAAGCGAACGCGAGGGCAAATAAAAATGTCGACAAAGCGAATGCTAGGAACAACGGTAGAGATCGCCGCCATGGGCTCAAGATCTGATTTGTTGAAACGGCGACAGCGAGTAGGCGTTGGCTATCGCCAATGGATCGAATCGAAGTCAGAACTGTACCGCTTTGGGAATCTATATATCGAAGGCCTTTCTCGAACGGTACCACAGCCAAAATGTCTTTCTTGAACTTGTTGTCAGTGAAATTGGTTACCCTCGGATAAAGAGTTGAGGTGACCAATTGCGATGACTTATCCAAGATAGCAATTATTCCGTTTGCACCCAAAAATGCCGATACCCCCGAGTGTGCAAGAGTTTTTCTAAATTCGGAATGATCAATCTGAACAACCAGCATGCGTTCCTGGGCTGAACTGCTTGGAGGTAACAGACGGATGATAGTCAGGTTCAATTTTGTGGGTAGTATAAAGTCATTGCTGGTGTGTTCAGATTGTTGCCAAATCCTGCCTGCTTCTGCCAATCCTGCTTGTTCTTGCCGGTCAATCTTTACCTCATTGTCCAAGAGACTGAATGAATCTGGCTCGACAATATAAAAGTGTCGGATTGCAGATGAGGAGGCACCGGGTGTCCGAATAAGATCGTAGAGTTCAGCTTCGGGAAGCCATGGCGCCGATTTGACAAGAAATTCGGAAGCTTGGAAAGCATCTTCGATAAGAACATTGATTTCACGCGCAACGAGCGTCGAAATCCCGTCCGCTTCTATTTCCGCTCGTGCTAGGGTTAGTTGATAGTCGCTATAAACTTTCGCGCCCAATAGGCAGAAGAAGACGGATAGAAATGCTGCGGTAAAAAGCAATACAAACCGTGTGAGCGAGGAACGCAGAAAGTCAAAGTGTCCTGCACGGATCAAGCGCTCTTTGAGACTTGCAATTCTAGTTTGGATATCAATGTTGGCAATCGAAGTGCGCACAGCATCCAGTCTTGCAACAACTGGTGCCATTTGGTCCGCCCCTTTCCAACTGTGTATCACTGCAAAACGCCATGTTTGTGATTCGTCTTGACTCAAAAGATTACTCACAGGTTAACGGGATTGCTACCTCTTTATGATCTGCTTTTGGGGTTTTTCCGTATGGGTTCCATTGCTCTCGAGCAGTTCGATCGTCAAGTGATTCTCATTTGAGGATGAAGTCAGTCGGATCGTAAAGTCTTGTCAGCAATTTCGAAAACATTTTTTGATAGAGATTTTGAATCAAGAACGCGTTCTAGTTGCTTGGTAATGCTGCTTTTTCGAACCTCATCAAAAGACTGCAAATTTGAAAATGCCGAAAGTAACCGGGCCGCTAGAATCGGATTGATTAAGTCGAGTTCCAGAATCACATCGGTAAAAAAGGAATGGCCAGCGCCAGAGTGGTGGTGAAACTGGGATTGATTGTTGGCGGAGAAAGCTCCGATGAGTGAACGGACGCGATTGGGATTTTTAAGATCAAAGATAGAGTGTTTCATGAGCTTGCGAACTGTATCCAGCGAATCCTCACGCGGGCTGCCTGCTTGAATCGACAGCCATTTGTCCATTACCAACGGATTGTTGTGCCAGCGTGATTCGAAGTCGGCAAAAATTTGATCTCGCTCCTCGCAATCAAGCAAAACAATTGCCCGCATGGCACCAATAGTGTCAGTCATATTGTCTGACGATCGATATTGGCTGACGGCTAAGTCAATTTCAGTCTTCCTGCACGATGCACAGCTGAGTGCGAGAGTGTTGTTCTTTAACGCCCTCTTGCCAATTGCAGCCTGGTTAAACATATAGGATTCATTGGATAGCGAACGCCGATATATCTCACTAATTTCTAGCTGAAGCTCTTTGGACAGCGTCTTGAGAAATGTTGTTCGGGCGGAATGGATTGCTTCAACTGCAATTGTTTTCATTGCGCGCCCTATTTCCACCTCGGACGGAGGTATGAGAGTCAATGCCAGCAATGCAGGTTCCAAATTCGGGTCACCCATATTGCGGCGCATGGCGTCCAGGTAGGAATCGGGAATGCTAGGAGAGACACCTTTTTCGATTTCAGCGACATTACAAATGAGAATATCCAGAGCAAACTTTTGTACTGAATCCCATCTATTAACTGGATCTGGGTCGTGCGCCATTAGGTGAGCACGTTGCTCCGTGGAAAAATGCATCTCTATCTCAACTGGTGCAGATAGGTTTTGAAGGAGAGATGGTGTTACCTTTTGTGAGACTCCCTCGAATGTGAATGTTTGTTCCTTCTTCGTAAGATCTATTAGATCGGTGTCTGCCATGTTTGTTGGTCTGATCTGATCTCCACCTTCTCCAATCAAACCAAACTTGATCGGGATGTGCAGCGGCTTCAGTGTTTGGGTTTCGTCAATGGCAGGGATGGATTGTTTCAATTTTAGGTTTGACAATCCGCTGTCTAAGTCTTGGGTAAATTCTGCAGTGACACGCGGCCTTCCGGCTTGGCTATACCATCTAGAAAATTGTGAAAGATCAGCTTTGTTCGCCTCCGCCATTACGGCAAGAAAAACTTCGATCGTTGCAGCCTCTCCATCGTGGCGTTCAAAATAAAGATCTATTCCTTTTTTAAATCCGTCTTTGCCCAAAATGGTTTGGAGCATGCGACAGATTTCAGCACCTTTTTCGTAAACAGTTGCGGTGTAAAAATTGTCAATTTCTATGAATGATTCAGGTCGCACTGGGTGGGCAAGAGGACCGTCGTCTTCCGGAAACTGATGATTTCGGAGTGTTTGAACTTCTTCAATTCGCGTCACAGCTGGTGACTGCATATCGGCAGAGAATTGTTGATCCCGAAAAACTGTTAGCCCTTCCTTGAGACAAAGTTGGAACCAATCGCGGCAGGTGATGCGGTTTCCTGTCCAATTGTGGAAATATTCGTGGGCAACGATAGATTCAATATTTTTGTAATCATCGTCGGTCGCTGTCTCCGAGTTTGCCAATATATACTTGTCATTAAAAATATTGAGGCCTTTGTTTTCCATGGCCCCCATATTGAATGTCGATACGGCAACAATCATAAAAATGTCTAGATCATATTCCAGACCATATTGTTCTTCATCCCACCGCATCGCGTTCTTGAGCGAAAGCATGGCAAAATCACAAAGTTCTTCTTTGCCTTTCTCAATATATATGTGGAGATCGATATTACGACCCGACAACGTCTGATAACTACCTTTCACACAGCCAAGATCACCCGCGACCAGCGCGAATAAGTACGATGGTTTTGGGAATGGGTCTTCCCATTTTACCCAGTGACGATCATTTTCTAATTCACCAGAGGCAACGCAATTGCCATTAGAAAGTAGGATAGGGTTGGACTTCTTGTCAGCATCAATTTTGGTGGTGAATTTTGCCATCACGTCCGGTCGATCGGGATAGAAAGTAATTCGGCGAAAACCTTCTGCTTCACACTGGGTGCAAAGGATGTCTCCAGAGCTATAGAGTCCCGATAACGCTGTATTCTTGTTGGGATAGATTTTCGTTTCAACTTGGAGTGTGAATGGCTCTATTGGTGGGGTGTGAATCGTTAGGCCGTCGTCTGCGACTGAATAATCTGCAGGGTTGAGTATTTGATCATCGACCTGGATTGATATGAGTTCGAGCTCTGCACCGAATAAAAAGAGGGGGATACCATTGGGAGCATTGTCATTTCGACGAAGCTTAAGGGTGGAAATAACATTGGTTTCTTCGACGTCTAGTTTAAAGTCCAAATGGGTTTCATCGACCCAGTAATCTGGGGCTTGGTAATCTTTCAGATAAATTGTCTCAGCATTCGTTTCCGACATAATTTCTGCGTCTTTTCATCAAAATTGGGACTGGGCTCTGGTCACCACAGGTATACTTGTTACTTAAACAAGTAGAGTGTCCTGAGTTGAAATTCAAATTTGGGTCAGGAGAGACAAGACAAAGGCTTTGAGAAACGGTGTTTCTAGCTTAGAAAGTAACCCTGGTTTCTATTTGTTGCAGGGATAATCATGATGGCTGAGGTTGAAATAACCGATGATGACACGTTGCTTGAGCGGACGTTTGGATGGTTGTTTCAAGATGTGCACGCTTTATTGACCCGCTCCTTTGACAGAAGGGTCGACCATCTGGAGCTAACTCGGTCTCAATGGCGGGTTTTAAGCCCTTTATTGCGAGAAGATGGAATTACCCAAACGGCTCTTGCTGATTTAGTTGGTATTGAAAAAGCTCCATTGGGACGGACCCTTGATAAACTTGAAAAGAGCGGTTGGATCTACCGAAAGGCGGACCCGAACGACCGGCGAGCACGTCGTGTCCATCTAACCGATAAGCTGGACCCCTATATTCCTGAGGTTCTTAAGGCGTCCGATGCATTATTTGGCGACGTATTCAGGGGGTTTAAAAGTGAAGATGTTGAGGCTTTGATGCGTTATCTTATGATTATCAAAGGAAATATTACTGACGTAGAAACCAAGATTCGACCTCAGTCTTAAAAGGGCTAAGATTGGACTACAAAAAACAAAAAAAGTGGGAGGATTGGTGAATCATGAATTTGGATTTTTCCGACGATCAGAAATTCCTGAAGGAACAAGCAAACAAATTTCTGACTGAAAAGTGTGAGACAACGGTTGCTCGAAACGTTCTTGAGGGCGATGACCCAATGGATAGAGATTTGTGGAGGTCGATCGTTGAGATGGGGTGGACGAGTACAGCAATCCCGGAAACGTATGGCGGACTTGGGCTCGGTTATCTCGAGCTGTGTGTCATTGCAGAGGAGCTTGGTCGCGCGATTGCCCCTGTTCCATTTTCGTCGTCTGTTTACCTAGCAACAGAGGCTCTTATACTTGCCGGTAGCGAGGAGCAGAAACAGCATTATCTTCCACGTCTGGCTAGCGGAGAAATGATAGGTACTTTCGCGATCTCTGAAGGGGTAGGTCAGCCGACGCCAAAAACCATGTCGATAAAAGCACAATCGGGAGTGATCTCAGGCGCCAAAATCCCAGTGGCGGATGGAATGGTTGCGGACTTTGCTGTTGTTGCAGCGAAATCAAGCGATGACAAGTCTGACGGATCTGTGTCGCTGTATCTTGTTGATCTGAACCAAGATGGTGTCACCAGGCAGCCCGTCGAGACACTAGACCCCTCGCGCAAACAAGCGAAGCTGGTTTTTAACAATGCAAAGGCAGACAATCTTGGCGCTCAAGGTGAGGGTTGGGAACTGACCAAGCGCATCTTCGATAGAGCAGCTGTACTATTTGCATTTGAACAAATCGGTGGCGCAGACAAGTGTTTGGAGATGGCAACGGAATACGCCAAGGAGCGATTTGCGTTTGGACGTCCCATAGGTTCCAATCAAGCCATCAAGCATAAACTGGCAGACATCTATGTTAAAAACGTTCTGGCGCGGTCTAATTCGTATTATGGCGCCTGGGCGCTTTCTACTGATGCCCCCGATCTTCCGATCGCATCTGCGTCGGCAAGGGTAAGCGCAATCGACGCCTATGATTTTGCTTCGAAAGAAAACATCCAAACGCATGGTGGAATGGGTTTCACATGGGAAGTTGATTGTCACCTATACTATCGGCGTGCAAAAAATCTCGCGCTTGCCATAGGAGGGGCACCGGTCTGGAAAGAGCGCTTGGTGGGTCAACTTGAAAAACGCAATGTTGCCTGAACAAATAAGATCAAGAAAAGATTTGGGAGATTAGTCATGGATTTCAACGACACACAAGAAGAGGCTGCTTTCCGTGAGGAAGCGCTTGCCTTTCTCAAGGAACACGCACCCGCTCGTACCGCAACGAGCGCTGCGCGCAAGAAAGTAAGTGAAGCAGAGGGTCTTGCAGCGGCGAGGATCTGGCAAAAGAAAAAGGCTGACGCACGGTTTGCGCAAATTACTTGGCCAGAAGAGTGGGGTGGTCGTGGTGGCAATGCCATACAGCAAGTGATCTATAATCAAGAAGAAGCCAAATATGATGCCCCGCGTGGCTATTTTGAAATTGGCTTAGGCATGTGTGTGCCAACGGTCATGCAATACGCCGATGCCGAAACATCAAAACGTTTTGTTGCGCCAGCACTTGCAGGTGAAGAGATCTGGTGTCAGTTGTTTTCAGAGCCATCTGCAGGTTCAGACGTTGCAGGCCTTCGTACTAAAGCCGAACGTGATGGTGACGATTGGATTGTGAACGGCCAGAAAGTTTGGACGTCTGGCGCTCATTTTTCAGATTATGGTATTCTTCTCGTCCGTACCGACCCTTCTGTACTGAAGCACAAAGGGCTTACCATGTTTTGGGTCGACATGAAGTCTCCTGGGATTGAAGCGAGACCACTTCACCAAATGTCTGGCGCTTCAAACTTTAACGAAGTCTATTTCAGCGATGTTCGGATTCCCGATAGCCAGAGGCTTGGGGAAGTGGGAGAAGGGTGGAAGGTCGCCCTAACCACTCTTATGCACGAACGGTTGGCAGTCGGGCAAGCGGGAGGGCCGTCTTATCGTGAGATATTGGATCTGGCAAAAAGTATTGAGCTTGAATCAGGACCCGCCATTGAAAATGCATCTGTAAGAGAGCGGGTTGCGGATTGGTTCGTGCGTGCTGAGGGATTAAAGTACACGCGTTATCGAACGATCACAGCGCTGTCCAAGGGCGGTACACCGGGACCG
>JAJFIN010000005.1 GCA_021774955.1 Alphaproteobacteria bacterium
CGGAACTTACCTCGGCCCTGACAGAAACCGTGGTCAACATTCCTGAACCTTCAGTAACGACGGGGATTTCGATGCGTGCGACCGAGCTTTCGGGCGGCCCTTTGGTCGAGAGCGGTCTTACCTGGAAAGTGAGCAAGGCCGGAGGTGGCGAGACCGTCTTTGAAGCCGACAATATTGGCGCTGCAGAAACAGACCTTCCGCCGAGCGCTTATGATATTGAAGTTGTTAGACCTTCGGATGGTCTAAAAGGAGAAACGAAAAACTTTGAAGTTCGATTAGGGTCACACAAAACTGTCACCATTCCTCTGGAGATCTCGTTCGACGTTAGCCTTCGCTCGGTTCCAGAAGACGCGGCTCCGGTCAGTTCCGAGATCGTTGTGACATGGATCGGCCCCAATCGCACCAATGATTATATTACCATTACTGCGCCGGACGCATCGGATACGGTCTATACGGATTATGAATATACCCGAGACGGAAGCCCGTCCGTAATCCGCATGCCACCCGATGTTGGCGATTATGAAATCCGCTATGTATTAGGTCACCCGGCGCGTGTTCTGGCGCGAAAGGCCATCAAGGCAACGCCGGTTGAGATCGCATTGGCTGCAGCGGACACCATTGCGGCTGGTGCTGAATTTCCGGTGACCTGGATTGGACCGGGCTATCAAGACGATTGGATTACCATCGTTAAGCCTGAGGCCGGGAAAACCGAGTACATGTCGTATGAATATACCCGCAACGGCAACCCCGTAATGCTCACAGCGCCCGTCGATGCGGGCCAATATGAACTTCGGTATGTGCTGGCGGGGGAACGTGTGGCGACGCGTCGACCGGTCACCGTAACAGATGTGACCTCATCGATCTCAGGACCGGCGAGTGCGGTTATCGGCACCCGTATTAAAGTGGATTGGAGCGGCCCGAGCGGCAACGATGATTGGATTACTGTCACCTCGCCCAATGCCGCAGACAGTACTTACACCGATTATGCCTACACCAGAAATGGCAGCCCGGTGATCATTCGTATGCCTCTCGAACCGGGCACCTATGAATTGCGCTACGTGCAAAACAGCGAAAAAGTTATCGCACGCCAAACAATAGATATCGTTGCCGCCAATGCATCATTGGATGCCGAAGACGTGGCCGATGTCGGTTCAACCCTATCGATCGCATGGACTGGCCCTGGTGAGGATCGCGATTACATTACGGTCACCGATCCCGGTGCCGGTGAAACCGCGTACAACGATTACAAATACACGCGAAATGGCAGTCCTGTTGAAATTAAGATGCCGGTTGAACCGGGCATCTATGAGTTACGTTATGTACTAGATAGTGGAAAAGTGATTGTCAGGCGGCCCATCTTATTGGTTGACGTTGATGCTTCAGTGTCCGGCCCATCGCGTGTGGCAGCAGGGTCGGTTTTCGAAATGTCTTGGCAGGGCCCCGGCTATTATCGCGACTACGTGACAATTGTTGAAAAGGACGCCGCCGATACTCAGTATAACGATTATACTTATACCCGAACCGGAAACAGCACGAGCCTGAAAGCGCCCGCTATTCCAGGCCGCTATGAATTACGTTACGTACTCGACAGCAAACGTGTGATTGCACGCACTGACATTGAGGTCACCGCCGCTGAGTAAGCGCTTGTATTGATTATCTGCTATTCGGTCTATAGGTTGTGACCGTTGAATTTATCTGTGCTGATTATCATAAATTTAGTTTGAGGGGATATGGGGATGGCCGCGTCAAAAAGAAAAAAATGGCCTTGGATTGTAGGCATCATTGTTGCTGTGCCGCTCATGGGAGCAGTGTATGTCTACCAACAAGTAACGCATCTTGAAGTCGAGCAACTCACACCTGATCTTCATGTCTTACGAGGGATGGGAGGCAATGTTGCTGTGCTCAAGACCGGTGAAGGAGCTGTTGTTGTTGATACGATGACCTTTCCGCTGCAAGGCGAACGGATTCAGAAAAAAGCCCAAGAGCTTACCGGCGAGGCTGTGGTGATGATTATCAATAGTCATTATCACCTTGATCATTCACATGGGAATCCCGCTTTCAGTCCGGACACGCGCGTTGTCTCAACCGACAAAACCTTGGAGCACATGCATAATATTGACGCCGAGTTTTGGGTCGACGACGCAATTGAGACGATGCCGAACGAAACCTTCACGGAAGAAAGCACGATCAGACTTGGCAACAAAACCATTCGCCTCATTCACCCAGGCTGTGGCCATACAGACGGAGATCTAGTCGCTTTTTTTGTTGAAGATAGAACGATCCATATGGGTGATCTCTATTTTGAAAAGCATTACCCCAATATTGATCTTGAAGCAGGTGGTTCTGCTCAGGAATGGGCGGCGACTATGGACAATGTGCTGTCGCTTGAATTCGATCATGCCATTCCAGGCCATGGCGCAACGTCAGACGCAAATGGCATGCGTGCCTTCCAACAATTCATGATCGACCTTGCTGAGGTCGGACGCGATGCAGCTGAGCGACAACTCACACTGGAAGAAACAATCGCGCAAGCCGATTTCACAAGTGATGAGGGTTTTAAACCCATCAAGATGATTATCGATGTTGGGTTGGATCGCGAGTTCGTCATTGGCCGCGCATGGGAAGAGGCCACCGGACAAACAATCGAGGACTAACAGAACAAAAGCTCATAGAGCAGGCGTTCGTCACTAGCCATCACATGCCGTTGCCGATATCGTCGCGCTTTCCTTGCGGAACAAATACTTGGGAGCGGCATATGATCAAACTGCATCACTTAAGAATTGGTAGATCGATCTTCACGGTTTGGCTATTGGAAGAACTGGGACTTGATTATGAGCTTGAGGTTTATTTGCGCGACCCAGAAACCTTCCGCGCACCACCGGAATTAAAACAAGTCCACCCGCTTGGGAAATCACCGGTGATTGAAGATGGGGATCTGGTGCTGTCAGAATCAGGTGCGATCAATTCCTACATGATTGAGAAATACGACACCGACCACAAACTGGCGTCGCCAAGATCGGACAGCAAGGCGTGGGCGAAATATACCCAATGGCTCCATTATCCAGAAGGCTCGGCTTTCGCTCCACTGCTGATCAAGATGTTGTCACTGCGGGCGGGCGGCGATACCGGTTTGCTGGGTGCCTTTGCCGATGGTGAAGTGCCGCTTCAGCTTGGTTACATTTCAGATGAGCTTGGTGATAAACCGTTCTTTATGGGCGACACGTTTTCCGGCGTTGATTTTGGGATTGCTTACATCGCGTCAATGGCGCAGCGCTTGGGACAACTCGAGCCTTACCCCAATCTCGATGCCTATCTATCGCGCATGATGGCACGCCCCGCCTATCGCGCGGCAATAGAACGCGCGGTCGAGTAAACGCTAATGGCAAAGTCTCTAACCGCGCATAAACCTTCATGCAGGAAAATAATCGTGCTCGCCAACACCTTGGGTCAACGAAAAGCGGCATCCCTCTCCTGCTTCGCTCACCTCATGAGGCATGGGCGCTGTCACCATGAAGTGCTCACCGGGGGCTAATACGCGGCGGGTCTCCTCGCCGTCGGGCGCGCGCGTCGTGACGATGGTTGTGCCCTCCACGCAGACAAAGATATCGCAGACAATTGTATGGTAATGCCATGGCACGGTTTCGCCGGGCGCCAGCGACAAGATCTGAACACGCATGCCTTCAACTTGCCCGACGAGTTCACGTCCAACAATTGTGTAGGGTAGGTCTTTAGGTGCGGTCATAAACTGTGTCCTCAAGCCAAAGCGGTTCGACCCAAGATATAGCAGCACTAAAAGAAGAGGGAAACTCGTGTTCCTATAACATTCACAGGACGGCCACCTTCTTATTTTAGTCTTCGCCCTCGACTTTCGCTAATGCTGTGCGGACATCCGACGTGACAGACAAAGCTGTTTCAAGATCCTTCACTGTGAACTCGCCCACCATGCCCAACCCAACCTCGCCTTCAAGCGCCAGCATTTCATGGAGCGCCTTTTTGCCTGTGCGGGTGATCCGAACCAGTTTTGATCGTTGACGCAAGCACCAATTGTTGCGGGATGGCTCGTATATCAATCAGGCTTAATAACGAGAACGTCCGTGTGCAAATATTTTAGAATTTTCTCGGCGGTATTGCCGATCAACAGCCCTTTGAGTTTCTTACGCCCCACGCTGCCCATGATGACCAGGTCGGCTTTCATCGACCCAGCAATATTGGAGATCACTTTTTCAGGCACACCGGCGCGGACATGCCAGTTTTCCTTTTTGATACCAAACTCCTCGAAATCGGATTGGGCTTTTTCTAATATTTCTGGCCCGTGTTTGCGTTCCAACTTTTCCCGGTCGATGACATCGAGGTCTGACAGGATTTGAGAAGCCCCAATACAAATGCCAGCATGGAGCACCGAACCCGTCACGCGCGCAAATTCAGAAGACACTTGCAAGAGCTTTCGGTTCAACGCTTCTTGGGTGTCGTTAGTCGATTCTGCATCAATTGTTGCCAGCAAGTTTACATAGCGGTGTTTGACTTTCTTGCCGGACAGGATCAGAACCGGCACGGCAGTTTCGCGAATAAGCTGCCAATCGGTCGGTGAATAAAGAAGCTTCTCTGATCGATGACCAGTCTTGATGATCAGATCAACCGGATGAGAAGGCAGGTCTGAAAGGATCCAGTCTGCAATGTCGGTTTCTTCGAGGATGGCGGCTTCGAAATTGGTGAAAGATCCCATCGCCGTCGCGATCGTGTCTTTCAATGTCTTGGCGTAGTTTTCGAGGGCTGCGCCACCGACCACGCCATCAGTTTCGCGCTGATAAAACCCGATGACCGAGATATGGGCGCCTTCTTGTTCAGCAATAAACTTGGCACGCGTAAATATATCCCCCGCTTTAGGGTCCGCATCGGCAATGACTAAAATGTTGTTGATAGCGGTCATGTCTCCCACCCTTTTTGATCTGACAAAAGCACGCGCAGAATAGCGCATCCGCGACAAAGTCTCACGCATGAACTGGCATTTTAAAATATAGGCGTTCTTGTGTTGAAATCTATAGATGTGCGACAAGATGGCAAGGTTAGAAAGGAATTTCATCAATGTGGTATATGTAACGCATGAATAGCACCATGCCATAGAGTTGCATGCCTGCTGCGATTATCCCACCGATGAAAAATTCCGGCAGCCTTGCAATCAACATTGCAGAGAATTCCTGACCATTAGTGGCTCCCTCCAACACGGTCAGAATGACAATCCAGGTCGCACCAATTAGAACACCGAGTAACAACACTCCCTGTTTTTCTGGAAATCTGAAGAACCTGGAATAGGCAAAAGCCCAGGCCATAATAAAACAAAGATAGAAAAACCCGGGAATAATGAACAAGAAAAATGAATCGTCAAAATGCAAGCTTTCACCTGGGGGTGCGAAATAAGCGAATATCAATAAACCACCGAACAATATTGTGAAGAATCGATAAACACTCAACATGGCCGAGACAAAACGGGGTACCGTGAATGCGTATTCAGGATGATTGGTTGCCATTGAATCTTGCGGACCCTTGAGGAACCCAAATTACTTCTTTCATTCAACCTACCATTGGGCACAATGGATGCGCAAAAGATAAAAGAGCAAGGAAGACCGCTGTGACAAATCCAGATCTGAGGTTTCCGCTCAAGGGCATGCGTATTGTTGAGCTGTCGACCATGGTTACGGCGTCGTTGTCGACCATGATGCTGGCTGAACAAGGTGCCGACGCGATTAAGATTGAACCCCCGGGGATGGGAGACCCGATGCGCTATCTGGGCACCCAGAAGAAAGGGATCTCTGGCCTCTTTGCTGGCTGCAATCGCGGTAAGCGTTCTGTCGCGCTCGATCTTAAAAAGTCTCGCGGACGTCAAATCGCCGAAGACATCATCGCCGAAGCCGATGTCTTGATCACAAACTTTCGACCCGGCGTGATGAAACGCTTGGGGCTTGGCAGCGAAGCCATGCGCGCGCGCAATTCCGGCCTTATCTTTGTTGCGGTTTCCGGCTTCGGTGAAGATGGGCCTTTGGCTCATGCACCGGCCTATGACCACGTCATTCAAGCAGTTGCTGGTTTCACCACAGTGCAAGGCGAAGATGGCACACCGGCCTATATGAAAACGCTCATCTGCGACAAGGTCACGGCCTATACGGCGGCTCAAGCGGCAACGGCAGCCTTACTCGTACGGGCGACAAGTGGTCAGGGTCAGCATATCGATATTTCGATGTTGGACGCGTGCCTTGCTTTTTTGT
>JAJFIN010000041.1 GCA_021774955.1 Alphaproteobacteria bacterium
GCCCTGCGCATTGGGCGGCGGCAAAGAGTGCACCCCGATTGAGAGCGGCATCCCATAGAGGCTCACCGGTTTCAGCGTCGGCAACTTTGGTCTCGGCCGTGGGGGGCCACTCAACTTTGAAGAGATGACGGAGGGGGTCTATGCTCGGCTGGCGGACGAGCGTTGTTTCATCTGACGCCACCAGATGCACTTCGCCAGCGCGTTCCAAAATCAACAGATCGGCGAAATGGGCATCGGCAACAAAGGGATTGCGCGGGTGCCCAATAGCGGCACGGGCTGAACCATCGGCGAGACGACTGAGCCAGCTTTGCGCGCGCTCATCCTTTAGCCTCGCGAGCAGTTGTGCGGCAATGGCGCTTGAGTCCACGAGAGGTTCCGGCAGCGCGGCACGGCCACAGGCTTCGGCCAGGAGCACGAAGTCGACTTCGGAAAAGCCGAGGCCCCCTTGCCCTTCCGGCACCAACATGCCCGGCAGGCCCATTTCCGTGAGCTGCGCCCAGCGGGTATCTGAGCGGCCGGTTTCCGTTTCTGCCTGATCGCGCAGTTGGTCCGGCGTGCATTCCTTGGCGAGAAAATCGCGAACCGTCTCGGCAAAGAGCAATTGATCTTCTGAGAATGTGAAATCCATGATTTATTTCCTCGGCAATCCCAGAAGACGCTCGGCGATGATGTTGCGCTGGATCTCATTGGTGCCGGCATAGATCGGTCCGGCAAAGGAGAACATATAGCCATCGAGCCAAGCCCCGACGTCACCGGCATCAGGCGCTTCGGCCATCAATTCAGCGCGCGCGCCCAATATGCTCATGGCGGTGGCATGCATCATTTGGTCAAGCTCGGACCAGAAGATCTTGTTGAGGCTGGCCTCACCACCGATCTTACCACCGGCCATCAAACGCGATGCGGTCATATAGGTATTGAGGCAATAAGCCTCGGCGTCCATGTAAGCTTGCAGCACTTGGCGGCGAATGCCGGGGTCGGCTTTATCCTCATGGGCTTTATATAGATCGACGAGGCGTTTGGCCGTGGCCTGAAAGCGGGCGGGACTGCGCAACATCAGACCGCGTTCAAAGCCTGCCGTTGCCATGGCGACGCCCCAACCCTCGCCTTCACCGGCCAAACGGTTTTCGACCGGCACGCGCACGTCGTCGAAAAAGATTTCGGCAAAGCCGGGGTCGCCATCGAGCTGTTTGATTGGGCGGATGGTGATGCCTTCAGAATCAAGCGGCAACAGTATGAACGATAGGCCTTTGTGACGCTCGGATGTCGGATCAGTACGGAATAACCCGAAAAGCCAATCGGCATAGACGGCGCGCGACGACCAAGTCTTCTGGCCGTTGATGACATAATGGTCGCCGTCCAAGATCGCTTTGGTGCGGATCGCGGCCATGTCGCTGCCGGCGCCGGGCTCTGACCAACCTTGGGCCCAGACCTCGTCGCCCGCGGCCATGGCCGAGAGGAAACGCGCCTTCTGTTCATCGGTGCCGTATTCCATGAGTGTGGGTCCGAGCAAAAAGATGCCGTTTTGATTGACGCGGCCCGGGGCCCCGGCGCGAAAATATTCTTCTTCGAAGATCAACCACTCGATGAGATTAGCGCCACGCCCGCTATAGGCTTCGGGCCAGGTGACCATGCCCCAATTGCCCTCAGCGAGCTTCCGTTCCCAGGCGCAATGCTGCTTGAAGCCTTCCGGCGTATCGAACGAGGCGAGTGGCGCCGATGGCACGTTGGCACTCATCCAAGTGCGCACTTCCGCCCGAAAGGCCTTTTGTTCATCTGTATAGGAAAGATCCATCGCCCCAGAAGCCCTTCAGAAATCCGCTTTCTTGCCACCATCGACAAAGGCGTCACGCGACTTTTGCGAATCTTCATCCATATACATTTCCAAAGTGAAGCCTTGCTCCCAACGATAGAAACGGTCGACGTCAGCGGCCTCAATGCCATTGAGCGCTTCTTTAGCCAGGCGCAAAGCGGTGCGGCTTTTGCTGGCAATGATGGCGGCGAAGGCGCGCGCTTCTTCTTCTAGTTTGTCTTTCGGTACGATTTTTTCGACCGCGCCTAGACGATAGGCTTCGGCCGCATCGATGGTGCCACCGGTAAAGAACATGGCGCGCACTTTGTGAAGTGGGAACATGCGGCTCAAATGAGCAGCGCCGCCCATGGCGCCGCGGTCAATTTCAGGCAAAGAAAAGAACGCATCTTCTGAGGCGATGATGACATCGGACGCGCCACAAATGCCGATGCCGCCGCCCATGACAAAACCATGAGGGGCGCTCACCACCGGCACCTCGCAGGCACGGATCGCTTTGAAGGTGAGATAATTACCGCGATTGACCTCGACGATGGCAGACGCATCCGCTGCCAATTGCTTGATATCAACGCCCGCACAAAAGCCCTTGCCCTCGGCGCGAATGAGAACACAGCGCACGTCATCGCGCTGGCCCAATTCGGTGATCGTCTTAGGCAGTTCGTTCCACATGTCGCCATTGAAGGCATTAACCGGCGGGTGATCGAAAACGATCTCACCGATACGGTCCTTAACTTCGGTTTTAATGGGCATTCACTCCTCCCATAACGCGTGAAGTTTCAGATGTAGGCGCGTCTTGCCGGGTCAGCACCTCGATGCGTTCCTCTGCATCTTGGGCGATCTTCGAAAGCAAAGCTTGGCAAGTCGGCAGTTCACGGATCAAACCGGCAACCTGGCCACTCGGCAAAACGCCTTCATCTGGCCTGCCATGGACCATCGATTTTTGAATGAGAACTGGGGCGTTTGGCGCCATGATGGTTTGACCTAAGGTCATGTCGGTCTTGCGCGCCATCTCGATGCCGGATTTTAAAAGACCAAAGAATGAAGCGCCGGTGAGGTTGCGAAACTTGAAAGCATTGATCGCGGCACGAAACAGCAATCCTAAAGTGGACGCGGAATCTAGATCCTTCAACACCTTGTTCATGATCATGCGCTGCGGTAACCCGTCGAGCGCTTTGGACACAGGGATCTGCGTGACATCGGCATTGAGATAACGCTCTTTGGTGGCGGCGGGAACCGGGCTTTCTTGCGTCAGCAAGAACCGTGTGCCCATAGCTATGCCGACCGCACCGTAAGCAAGGGCTGCAGCGAGGCCGCGGCCATCATGAAATCCACCAGCAGCAACGACTGGCACGTCAACGGCATCGAGCACTTGCGGCAAGAGCAGTGAAGTTGGCACCGACCCGGTATGGCCGCCGCCCTCGCCGCCCTGAATGACAATGACATCAGCACCGAGTTCAACCGCTTTGACCGCGTGCTTGACCGCCCCGACAGTAGGGATGCACAGAATACCCGCATCTTTGAAGCGCTGGATGGTTTTAGCATCGGGGCCGCGGCCGTACGAAACCGCACGCACCTGATCTTTGTTTTCAATGATGAGGTCGACAATTTCAGCCGCACCGGGTTGGAACATATGAAAGTTCACACCGAATTTGCGATTGGTTCCGGCGCGGGTCTTGGCAATGTTGGCGCGCACTTCCTCGACCGGGCTGACGGCCGCCGACAAAAACCCGAAAGCGCCGGCATTTGACGACGCGATGACGAGCTCCGGCGTTGCAATCCAGCCCATCGCCGTTTGGATAACGGGCAGGTCGCAGCCAAGCAGATCGCAAAGCTCGGTATGGAGCACGCTAGACACGATGTTGCTATCCCTTCTTGTCCTGATCGCGCTGGGAAGCCGCCATCGACTTGGCGTCAAAGCCACCCAGATTATCGTCCGAGATCAGATCATTATGAGAATGCGCGAAGTGATGCATGTGGAAGACCGCATCCATGCCGGTGTTCTTGCCTTGAAGGTCTTCAATATGATTGACCGCCTTCTTGGTCAGCGCCAGACCCATGCGCGGCATCTTGGCGATGCGCTCGGCCATGCTATAGGTTTCGCTTTCAAGTTCGTCGCGGGTCACGACTTTATTGACCATGCCCATTTGATAGGCGCGATACGCGGCCATGCGTTCGCCGAGGAACAAAAACTCCTTAGCGATACGCGGATTAAGTTCGTGAACGTGGGCGAAATACTCAACGCCGGGAATGCCCATGCGCACGACCGGGTCCGCGAAGAAAGCATCGTCGGAGGCGACAATAATATCGCAGACCCAGGCAAGCATCAGACCGCCGGCAACACAGGCGCCGTGGACCATGGCGATGGTCGGCTTCGGCACTTCGCGCCAGCGTTTGCACATGCCGAGATAGGTTTCTTGCTCGCGGATATAAAGAAGCTCGCCGCCGGGCTTATTGGTGTGATCCCACCACAAATGTTTGCGGTCAAACGTTTTATGAAGATCACGACCCGGCGTGCCGATGTCATGACCCGCCGAGAAATGTTTGCCTTCCCCGCGCAGGATAATGACCTTCACCGCATCATCATCGACCGCCTGGCGCATGGCGTCATCGATGGCGTAAGTCATCTGCGAGTTTTGCGCGTTGTTATATTTCGGACGGTTCATCGAAATCGTCGCGATGCTCTCCTTTACCGAATAGAGGATTGGCTCGTCGGTTTCGTAGACGATGTCTGGTTTTTGAGGTTCGACTAAATCATCCATGGGGTTCTGTCCTCCGGTCACCGGCGGGGTTGCCTTTAAACACACTGGCCCGCAAATCATGCGGATCCAAGAAAGTTCTGACAATCTCCAATTGCTCCGGCGTTGGTGCCGGTGTTTGTTTGATTTCAGATGCTGTTGCCAATTCAAAACTGGTGTTCTCGCGGACCTGTTCCAGTTCAATGCCGGGGTGCAAATGGGTCACTCGCATTTGATTGTCCGGACCCTGAAAATCCATGATGGCTAAATCCGTCACGATCATTGAGATCTCGAAATCTTTTGGTTTCCTGCCGCCAGGCCAACGGGATGGATTGTACCCAATACCGCCAACCATATCGACTTCACCCTCGACGAAACATCTTGTGTTGTGACCGGGCACAAAGAACGAATTGGCGTGGTTGGTTGAATTACCGGGATAACCGCGCACGCCCAATAGTGCGACCTTGGGCGCGGATCGATCGCCAATGAAGGTGATATTCGATTGGCCGTATTTATCGATCTGCGTGGGCGTGACCACCGCATGACGGCGCCCGCCCCAGAGATTGTCGAAGACTTTGTCATAGGTCATCCAGCCTTCGATCTTGGGCTGATAGTCGCCGAGCGGCCCGACCGGGACTGGTTCTGACACCAGATAAGCTTCGCCGTCGGTCATCATCAGGTCGGGATTGAATGTCATCTTGGCAAGGCTTGCCGCCAAACGCGGCACGAGACCGATGCCGGTCGCCAGGATTTCGCCGCGATCCCGCCAAGCTTCAGCCGTGGCGGAGATGCAAAGTTCTGCGAGGGTATAATTCTGTGTCATCGCGTGCCCCCTCAAAAACCCGGCAGACGGAGGAACTTGATATGGTCCTCGCCACCAACCGCGTTCACGTAGCTTGCCTGATCGGGCAGATTGACAAATTGATCACAATAGGCGGCCCATTCGTCTTCACCCTTGGCCGCCATATAGGTTTTGAGATGGCCGACATCGATACCGTATTGCGGATCGCAGGATGTTGGATGCGCCCCATGAGGCACTTCAGCAACACCGGTAATCAGGTTGCGCTCAATATAATTTGTGTGCGCCCCTTCTCGTCCGCCAAGCGCTTCGGTCTCGACAAGGCGCTCGACGGTTAGGTAGGTTTTTGTCGCCGCCCGTGCCATCAGCTCGTCGAAGAACGGGTCGGGTGAATGGATTTGGCTATTGCCACGTTTGTCGGAGACGTTGGCATGAAGAATAGCAACGTCGAGATTGATCGCTGGCATGGCGAGCAATTCCTCGCCATCGGTATAGGGCGATTTCACCGTTTTGAGATTGGTATTCTGAGCCACCACATCGGAAGCAAGGCCGGTGCGGGTCGGTAGGAATGGGAGCCGCATGGCCGCTGCCCGCAAGCCCCATTGCAGCATGCCTTCATCAAAATCGACGCATTCGATGGCGCCGCCTTGGCGCGCGGCCCGGAAATGACCATCGAGGGGGATGGCATCATGGGAAACAAATCCGAAAATCAGCTTTTTGATTTTTCCGGCGGCACAAAGCATGCCGACATCGGCACCGCCATAAGAGACAATCGTCAGGTCTTTAACCGGGGAACGCAGGATCGCCCGGATGGCCGCCATCGGCTTGCGCCGACCGCCCCAGCCACCGATGCCCACCACCATGCCGTCGCTCAGGCTGGCAGCGATTTCATCGACTTTCATACACTTATTGCTCAAGGCTCATGCCTCCATTTGGAACCGCATCATTCCGGTGGCGACCACTTATGGCCCCAAATGCTGGGCAAGCGGCTCGTGGTCGGTTGATAAGTTGACCAATCGACCTGCCATCCATCGCAACCGAACTCTAAGGCAAAGCCGGCGGGCGTGTTCATATAGAAGGATAGCATTTTATCGTTGGTGTGGCGGCCCAAAGACGAGGTGATGGCCACGTTATGTTCTGCACACCGATCAATACAATAGCCAATATCGTCGATATTGTTGGTCTCAACCATGATGTGAACGCATCCGGCCGGGTGCGGTGCTTCATAAAGCGCGAGCGAATGATGGCGAGGATTGTCGGCGTGCAGGAAATGTAGACCCTGGCCCGGATCCTCGGGATCTTCTGAAAACTTGAAATGCATGTGATCGGTGACGCCAAAGCCCATCAGCCCGACATAAAAATCATAAGCCGCTTTGAGATCCGGGCATGGCAATACGGTGTGGCCCAAGCCCATGTCCCCCGTAATAAATCCGGACACGCCTTTGGGCGATATGAATTGCCGGTAATCGTAAACCCGACCATGGTAGAACTCCATATGATTGCCGCAGGGGTCAGCGCAAGACGCAATTTCGGTGACACAGCGCGCGTCTGCCTGGCTCTTTGAACCGCGTTCGACCGTTGTGCCGGCAGCTTCTAGCTTTTCAATCAGCGCATCGAAAGCCTGCTTGTCGGAGACTTCCCAACCGGCGCAGCCATAGCGATCAGCATCGCCTTGTTCGATGGCAATGCGGAACGGGCGCTCGTCCATCTGCAACCAGCGGGTTTTGCCGTCTGGTGCATCGGCCGGCATCATGCCCAAAACCTCAGTGCCAAACGTTTCCCATGCCGATAAATCTGTCGCTTTCACAACGACATAGCCCAAACTGGAAATCGTCATACCCACCTCATTTCTTTCGTGTTTATTGGCTTCTTTGGCGACCTCTTTGCGACAGGTGCGACTCCCACCGTGAAGGTGCCTCACCCTACGCCAAAAGCGCCCCTGTAATTTGACTTTTGTTGCCTCGGATATAGGCGCAACATAGAGTCAAAATCGGGCTACGGCAACTCGTTTTCGTAATTTTTTGCCATTTTTATTACGCATATGATGTATTTTTGATGAGTATACCTGTTAGTTTTGTTGATTTTGACCTAAACCTCTGTCTTAATACTTACCCGGGCATCAAATCACCCGCTCCTCGCGGGGCCATACTGCACAGTTTCTGAGGATGTAAGATGACAGACCCTCATTCCCCTTTCGGCATTGAATATGATTACGCGCGCGGCTGGTTCATGGTCGCGACGTCTAATGACCTGGTAGCCGGTACGCCGCTGCCGCTTTATTATTTCGGCCGTAAGTTGGTAGCGTTTCGTGGGACAGAGGGACAAGCCATCGTACTTGATGCGACCTGCCCTCACATGGGGGCCAATCTGGCGGTCGGGGGCCGCATTGAAGGCGATGCGATTCGCTGCCCGTTTCATGAATGGCGGTTTAATGACGAGGGCATTTGTGACGACATTCCCTATGCGGAGAGAATACCCCCGCAGGCTTGCGTCGGCGCCTATCCGGTCGATGAAAAGAACGGGTTGATCTTCGTCTGGCATGACCCGGAAAAAACCGCACCTGACTATGAAATCCCGGATTGGGTGGAATATTCAAATCCGGATTGGGTGCCGTGGCAACCGAAACAGTTTCTGCTCAACACACAACCGCAAGAGATTGTCGATAACATCGCCGACAAAGCGCATTTTTCATACGTGCATGGAGTCGCGCCCGCCAAGTTCGGCAATCGCTTTGAAGGGCATAAAGCGATCCAGATGATGGTCGGTGCCCCGCGCGAAGATTTCGATCCTTTTCTTGAGCGTCCTAAAGACCTTAATCGACCGACAAATATTTCCAATTTCAGCTACGCGACTTACCACGGGCCCGCTTATCTATTGGCCGAGATGACCTATCTTGATGAAGTGAAGATGGTGATCTGCCATACGCCGATCGACCAGGAAAAACTCCACGCGTGGATTGGAGTGATGATCAAGACCGACGATCCAGAGATCCGCAACAATCTGGACGCCGAAATGGAGCGGCGGCTTTACGGGGTGATGCAAGATGTTCACATTTGGGAACACAAAGACCCGGTGCCGCGCCCGATGATTTGTGACGGCGACGGGCCGATCATGCAGCAGCGCTACTGGTACAGCCAGTTCTTCAAGCCACGCGATAAGTACAAACCGGCAGATGAAACCGACTTCGGCGATCCGGTGGAATATTTGATTAAGTAGGTGTCCGATTATTTCTCTTTGAACTTCCTCAACGTAGCGCCCAAAGAACACCGTCATGGTGAGGAGGCGCAAGAGCGCCGTCTCGAACCATGAGCGTAGCACACCAACGCTTGCAGGAAAATGCCCACCCTTCGAGACACGCGCTGACGCGCGTTCCTCAGGATGACGTTTTCTTTTAGGTGGCGTAATGGTGAGGAGATGTTCCCGTATTTACAGTATCGCGGGATGACAATTGAGAAGAAAATAAATCTAACCCCAAAAGCCCACCACGCGCTCGGCAAACCAGAAGGCGGCGGTGATGCCGATGAGGCTGGCGGCGATGGGTTGGGTTTTGGGGAAAGTCATGGGTAGAAGGCGTAGCGCGCTGACGAGGGCAATTGTGCCTAAGATGAACAGCACTTGCCCGATTTCAACACCGACGTTAAACGAGACCAGGGCCCAGAGGAGATCGCTTCTGGGAAGGCCTATTTCGATGAGGGCACCGGCAAAGCCGAGCCCGTGTAAGAGACCGAAGAGAAAGACAACGCCGATGAGCGAGCGTTGCGAGATCATCGCATCGCCCTTTGTTCGCTTGGATAAAAGTTCTGCCGCTAACAACACAATGCTCAGGGCGATCAGGGCCTCGACGGGGGCTGACGGCAAGGTCACAAGATCGAGGGCGGCGATGGTGAGCGTCACTGAATGAGCCAGCGTGAAGGTCGTGACCAGAGCGATGAGCGCGCGCAGACGTCCCCACATCAACATGATCAGACACAAAACAAAGAGGAGATGATCATACCCCAAAAGGATGTGTTCGATGCCGAGATCAATATATTTGCGGATCGTGTGCCAGGTTGAAGGCTGAACATCCTCACCGTTGGCGGTGCGAAAGGCGAGTTGATTGTCTGCGCCTTGGAGCATGACGGCTTGGAGCGGCCTCTCAGATTGCTCGATCCGTACCATGATTGTATGGCGGCTTTCGGTGAGACCATGGAGTTGCAACGTGCGTCCGGCTAACCCGTTGGCCCCGCACGCCAGCCGGTAATAGGAGATGATCGCCTTGGACTCATGCAATTGACGGGGCTCGGTTGCGAGGGTACAGGCGGGGCTGATTTCAAATTGAACGGCGTCCGAGCCTGGCGCTTGGCGATCGGTTGAGACCTTCCAAGCAACAGAGACCATGCCGTCGGGCGTTTCTTTCAAGTTGAGGAGCGACGGTGCAAAGGCGTGCGACCAGGCCGATGATGCCATTGCCATCCAAACAAACACCGATAGAACAAGACTGGCAGGCGTACGCTGCATCATTCCAACCGCGCCTCATCGTCGACCACAACATTATAGCTCTCAACCAGATTATTGAGACGCTCAATCCGCAGGGTTTTGATCCGCTGCTGGCGCCAGGCGGCCAAGAGATCTTCTCTCACGTCTTCAAAACTACGTTCATTCATCTCCACGCGTTTATCAATGCGCACCAGGTGAAAGCCAAACACGGAGGTGACCGGCCCCAGCCACGGACCCACATCCATCGCCATTAATTCTTGAGCGAGCGTGGTGCCAAAAATATCGGCGAGCTGAGATTGGTTTTTTCCACGCAAGACACGCCCGCGCAAGAAAAGATCGCCGAGCGTGCGCGGCTCGGCTCCGTCGATCAGTTGAGGCAGGGCGGCTTCCGCTGCGGCTTTTGCTTCTTCGGCACCGTTGTCGGCATTGAAATAGACGTGGGTGAGCGACAGGCGCGCTGGCCGGATAAAGTCCGTGCGGTTGCTTTGCCAGAAAGTGCGCAAGTCTTCTTCACTTGGATCTTCATAGGCGGCGGCGGATTCGTTTAAAAACTCCATCGTCCCGACCAAACGACGACGGACAATTTCATCCGACAGGTGAAGATTAAGCGCAAGCGCCTCACGGTAAAGCACTTCCTCCTCGATGTAACGGTGGATGAAGGCTTGACGTTCTTCCGGCGTTGGTACGCGCTGATTAACGGACGCAAAAGATTTCTCCAGTGCGGCAATGCGCCCGGCGCTGACATGAACGGTCTTCGGATCGTGGGTCGGGTTGAGCCACGCATAGAGGATAAAGAGAACCGCCCCGGCAATCAGAAACAGGATTGCCGGGTGGCTGGCAAGGCGATTGAACTTGTCCATATTTTCCTGAACGTTTCGGTTAGACCTAATTACATTTCAGGCTTGTACCAGATCGGCGACGTCCAGGCCATTTCTTGAATGACTTTCGGTGCGGCGTTTTCACAAGCTGCCGGGCGGTCTGCTTCAGGCAGCGCCACACATTGTGCCCAAGACCAACGCAGGGTCGGGTTTTCGATGACCCGTAAATAATAATAGGCGGATTGGGTCGCATCGAATTCAGGGTCGGTGAAGGTGGCGCAAAGATTGTCGGCACCCGCGCCGGTGAGCGCGCCGGTTTCAAGATCGACATTGGCTTGACCGGTTTCATCGCCGGCCACATGGAACACTTTGTAGTGGCTCTCGCCGTGTTCGCTGATCCAGCCTTTGATGATTTGAAGGCGTTGAAGTGGGGTCTGGTCGCGGGACGCCGCGACGATGAAGGTCGGAGCTTCGGCGCCATTCGCTGGCGGCAGGTCGCTGCCCATCGGTACGCCGTCGGCATAACCTTGTTCAACCATATCGGCTTGCCCGCAGGTGTCGGCTGCATAGTTCCAGCCGCCGAAGAAGCGCGGGGCGATGCGGGGGCCGGACGTGCCGAAGGCCTCACGTCTTTGCATGGCATCGAACAGGGCATCGCGGGAATTTTCAGACGCCCAGACACCGGCAAGGCCGCCAGGATTGCCTAGCAGGTTGCTCGGCATGAAACCACCGGACAGACGCCCTTGCAGAGATGTCTCATAGCCCAGATGACCAGGCCAGCTTTTTTCATCCGTACCGCCACCAATCGCTAAGTGCGTATCGGTTGAACCGATGAAACCAAATTTCAGCGGATTGACGCCCAAGCGTTGTTCTTCCTGCAAGCCTGTAAGAAGGGCGCCACGCACGAGGTCATTGCGCGAGATGCAGCCAGCATTGGCCATGCCTGCTTGACCGGTCTCATCGCCGCAATCTGCAGCTGGTGGGTAGGTCGTGGCTGGCACGTCGATGCCATTGGGCAAGGTTTGAGCGGGGATCGAACGTACATCGCCTATGCGACGCGGTTGCTCAAAATCACAGAACTCATCGGGCGCGCCGATTAAACCGGGAAACTCGCGGATACATTCTGAATTGGCTTTGTGCTGAAAGATCTCGACCAAAGGCTCGACGATCTGGCGTTGGGTCGCAATCGCTGCTTGGTCTCGGCCCTCGGGATAGAAGGTGCCGAGAAGTTTGCCGTTGCTCAAGTTTGAATTATGCGGGATCGATAAGACATCGCACCCTTCTACGCCATCAAAGCACTTTTTTTGCAAGCCATCCCATAATTGATAATCGAAAGGCGCTTCGACATAGGAGATGGGGGCTGCAGGGACATCGGCGTTGCGGAAGATGACATTGCGATGATAATTACTGCCGCCGGGCAGGCCGGTATATTCATAACCAACAAAAGTTGTGAACGAACAATCTTCGCTGCGGTCATAATGGTCTTCAGCGGCTTGTTGAATCTTGGCCCACACCGGCGCTTGCGCTTCCAAGCAGGCACTGCCGTCTTCACCGCAAATATCCACCGGTCTTGTCGGTGTGCGCGTGGTGACATTGTTGGTGAAGGCCATCGTCGCCATGATCGATCCGCGGCGGAAACTAACACAGGTGTCGACATTGTAGCCGGGCGCATTGGGGTCTGTACAGATTGAATTTGCTCCCATGAATTCGGCATGGTCGGTGACGGCCATGAAATCAAGCGGTCGGTCAATCTTGGTTCTGCTACTGGTGTTACCCGCTTCATCATAGGGCGGCAGATCGATCTCCTCGCCTTTGGCATAAGCGTAAGAATCCCACGGTGTGGTGCGCACGCCCTCTGCAACGGCATCCATGGAATAACCAGTGTGAACATGAAGATCTCCGAAATAGGCGTTGCGGTTGGGATTGTTATCGGCGCAGGCAGCGCGTTGTTCCGTATACTGGATCGGGGCGCTGTCGGCTACTTCACCGGATGGTGAAGTTGAATTGTTGTCACAGGCCGTCAGCGCCAACATTCCCGATGCCCATAGGCTCAATGTAATTTTCCGCATTGTTTTTTCCTCTTGGTTTTTCTTAAGCGATGATGATGTCGTTGGGCTCCGGTGGACCGCCCAACATGTCGCGATAGGATTTCGGTCGCGATCCGTCGATATCGGTGATGCCGTATTGTTCACCCAATTCCGATGTGATCCAGACGTGACCGGATTTTGCCATGAGCTCAGGATCGCCCGCCAAAGCGTCAATCACGCGGCCGGGATATTCGGGCGATTCCAAACCTGCCATCAAAGGTGCGTAGGCTTCGGGTGCCAAGTCCATAACCGCATTGGTGCGTTCGGTTTTGACGATGCCGAGCCACAGAGAAACCGCGGCGACATTGTGCTCGCGCAGCTCCTTGGCCATATCCATGGCGAGTTTATCGACCCCGGCTTTACCGGCGCCATAGGCCGGTGTGTGAATGAAAACCCGCGCACCAAAGGACGAGGTGTTGACAATGAGGCCCTGTTTCTGAGCCGCCATGATCGGCGCCGCATAATAACTCGCGACATAATGCGAGCGAAGCCCGATGTCGATCATATCGTCGAAGATGCGCAGCGGCTTTTCCCAAAACGGTCCTG
>JAJFIN010000401.1 GCA_021774955.1 Alphaproteobacteria bacterium
AGCGTTACTACATTTCCCTTCATTTTGACTTCTCGACTGTTGCTTCTTGACTCGCCCTGGTTAAAGACTAACTTCAACATTAGTCCCAGGGGTGCTTCGCAAGAGGCTGAGATTTGTCTGTTTTCATGTTGAGTGAGGAAGCGGCAAAATCCCTTCGAACCTGATCCGGTTAGTGCCGGCGTAGGAAGGGAATGACGAGCCGTTCCACGGTCCACATTTCTGACATCCTACGCTTTCTTCTTCGATCAGGTTCAAATCCATTGAAGGAGATAGGTCATGGCCACCCGCCATATCGAAGCCGAGCAAGCCACTTTATCAATCGACAAAAACGCTATCACTACAGGCCCGTTGCCGTCGTCCCGCAAGGTTCATGTGAAGAGTGATCGTATGCCAGACGTCGCTGTTGCGATGCGCGAAGTGGACCTGGAACCGAGCGCAGGCGACCCTCCGGTTCGCGTCTATGATACTTCAGGTCCCTACACCGATCCTGACGTTCCCATCAATATCACGCGAGGGCTCAGCTCACTGCGCGGAGATTGGATCTTAGCGCGCGGTGATGTCGAAGCCTATGACGGTCGTGACGTCAAACCTGAGGACAATGGATTGAAAGCAGGTGAGGCCCTTTCGGTGCCAGTTTTCGATCGTGCAGATCGCCAGCCCCTAAAGGCGAAACCAGGAAAGTGCGTTACCCAGCTTGAATATGCCCGTGCAGGTATCGTCACGCCTGAGATGGAATATATCGCCATTCGTGAGAACCTGGGTCGCGAGCAGGCTTTGAAAGAGGCTGCTGCCGAACGCAATGGTGTCAAAGACGGTGAAAGTTGGGGGGCTGAGATCCCAGATTTCATCACCGCTGAGTTTGTCCGCGATGAGATTGCCCGCGGCCGCGCCATCATCCCTTCCAATATCAACCACCCTGAATCTGAACCGATGATCATTGGGCGGAATTTTCTGGTCAAGATTAATGCCAATATTGGCAATTCTGCCGTTTCTTCATCGGTGGCGGAAGAAGTTGACAAACTTGTCTGGGCGACGCGCTGGGGCGCTGACAATGTGATGGACCTGTCCACCGGTCAGAATATCCACACCATTCGCGAATGGATTATCCGCAATTCATCTGTCCCCATCGGAACGGTTCCCATCTATCAAGCACTAGAAAAAGTGGACGGCATTGCCGAGGACCTCACCTGGGAGGTTTACCGCGATACGCTGATTGAGCAATGTGAGCAGGGCGTTGATTATTTCACCATCCATGCCGGTGTTCGTTTGACCCATATTCCGCTGACCGTTGACCGCGTCACGGGCATCGTTTCGCGCGGCGGGTCGATCTTGGCGAAGTGGTGTCTGTCGCATCACAAAGAAAACTTCCTCTACACAAACTTTGAGGAGATCTGTCACATCATGGGCCAATACGACGTGGCGTTTTCGCTCGGCGATGGCCTGCGTCCAGGCTCAATTGCCGACGCCAATGACAAAGCCCAATTTGCCGAACTGGAAACTTTGGGTGAACTGCGACGCATCGCCGACAGCCATAACATCCAGGTGATGATTGAGGGACCTGGCCATGTACCCATGCACAAGATCAAAGAGAACATGGACAAGCAATTGGAGGTTTGTGACGAAGCACCGTTCTATACACTCGGTCCACTTACCACCGACATCGCGCCGGGCTATGATCACATCACCAGCGGTATCGGTGCGGCCATGATTGGTTGGTATGGCACCGCCATGCTTTGTTATGTGACGCCTAAAGAGCATTTAGGTCTGCCTAACCGCGATGACGTCAAAGTCGGCGTGGTTACGTACAAGATTGCTGCTCACGCTGCTGACTTGGCCAAAGGTCATCCGGCCGCCCAAGAGCGCGACGATGCCATCTCCAAAGCACGCTTTGAATTTCGTTGGCGCGATCAGTTTAATCTTGCCCTCGACCCGGAAACAGCAACTGAATTCCATGATGAAACGCTACCGGCCGAAGGGGCGAAGATTGCTCATTTCTGTTCCATGTGCGGGCCCAAATTCTGTTCGATGAAGATCAGCCAGGAAGTTAGGGATGCCGCTGCTGCGCAAAATTTCTCCACGATCATTGCTGACGCGGAGGAAGGGATGAAATCGAAGTCGGAAGAATTCAAAGCACGCGGTGGCGAAATCTACCTGCCAACCGGCAAGACAGCTGCGGAGTGAAACGAGGTCAGTAAACCTCTTTCGGGTCGAAAACTTTCTCGCCGCCGATGAAGGTGAGCGGCGATCCATCGTCGGTGCCCAGTTTTACGGAACGGTAGAAACAAGATCGGTAGCCGACATGACAGGCGCCACCATTTTGCTCGACCCGCAATAGGATGACGTCTTGATCGCAATCGGTTCGGCACTCAATGACCTTTTGTGTGTGGCCACTGCGTTCGCCTTTCTTCCAAAGAGCTTTGCGGCTACGGCTGTAATAATGGGCGTCGCCAGAGGACAGGGTCAGTTTGAGGGCTTCTTCATTCATATAGGCAAACATCAATATGTCGCCATTAACTGCGTCGCTGACAATGACAGGCAGCATGCCATGCGTGTCAAATTTCGGCAGAAATCTCGTGCCTTCTTCGATCTCTTGTTTTGGTGCGCGCGGTGCTTTCTTATCGGCCATGGCTTTAATTTCCAGTATTTCAGGCAAACATTGTGCTCTTTGAGAATAAGCTATTGCATTGTTCAAATAAACTTGCAATTACCGGCAGCCTTTTTATGGTCCCATCAAATGAAACTAAAGACAGAATAGATGGCAGCGCAGACACCAGAACCGATTGATGATCTTTACTCGCGACGGATATTGCGTCTGGCGACCGACATTCAGCGGACGGAAAGATTGACGGATCCCGATGCGACGGTGACGCTCTCTAGTCCGTTATGTGGAAGCCGGGTGACTGTCGATCTCAACTACAATGGCACGGTCATCACTGATTTTGCTCACGACGTAAAAGCCTGTGCTCTAGGTCAAACTTCTTCTTCTATCATGGCGCGCAACGTTGTCGGATCTACTGAAGAAGAGATCTCCGAGATTGCCGGACAAATGCGGGCCATGTTGAAAAACGACGGAGCGCCGCCCACAGGTAAATGGGCTGATTTGGAAGTGTTACAGCCGGTCAAAGATTACAAGTCCCGCCATGCATCCGTCATGTTGACTTTTGATGCGGTGTTAAAAGCGATTGCAGAGATCAAAAAGCAGCGTGCGTTGCCATCTGAAGGACAAGCGCAATGACAAAAAAGGATGGCAAGTCTTATCTGAAAGAGACCCAACCTGAAGTTTGGCAAGTTGCCTATGACATGGCGTGCGAACTCTCAGCCGGACTTGCCGGCCGACCGTGGCGCGAACGCGCATTTCTTGTTGATGCCTTTGTCAGTGAACTTGTCATCGAGATGATGGGCGCAGATGGTTTAAACGAATTGGCTGAACTCCCGATTGCAGAGGTTGTTTCAGAAAGCGATCCCGGCGCCGAACAGGCTGGCCAAATTGTCGCCAGTGTAAGATCGATTTTAACTGCCGCGTTGTTGGATCTTCCACCGGAAGACATCTCCACTTTGGAAACGGTTGAATCTGAAGAACAAGCGTTGCTGCTTTTCATATCTGAATTAGCCGAGCACAATGATGCCGCAAGGACATGGGCTGCAAGTCAAGATCTTGATAAGGTTTTAACTGCCTTGGAGCCGCTCGCCGGTCTGACCGTGTTACTGCTTGCTGACCATGGTAGCACGCATAGCATCGAGCCACTCGGAAGCACCGAAAAGCTGAGAGATAGTCTTCACCGCCAGTGGAGTGCGGAAGACCTCACGCGCCATTAGTTTTGTTGTTGGGCATGAAACGTTCCAGAGCGTGCGTAAGTCCAATGCTGATGCCTGCAACCGCAGCAATAACA
>JAJFIN010000402.1 GCA_021774955.1 Alphaproteobacteria bacterium
ATTTCGGCGGCTTACACAACAAGTCGATTTGGCAATACGCGTGTGGTCAGCAAAGACGCTGAAATTCGAACACGCTAGATCCCATTGGAAAGAGGAGCAGCACCATGGGTGCTAATTTAAAAACACTTCTCCTTAAAGCAACGAAGTTTGCCAGATGCCGCCAAGGCGCCGGTGCAGCAGAATTTGCATTGATTTCGCCAGTCATCGTCTTTGGGATGTTTTCATTGGTCGAGTTCAGTACCGCCATGTATGTCATGTCATCGGTTGAAAATGCCATGACATCCGTTTCTCGCAACGCCATGATCAACGATGCAATTACCGTGACCGAATTGCAAACTGCCATGACGAACAAGATCCAGAGCACAGTGGATCCTTCAAAAGTCGCGCTCAATGTGACTTTTCAGACCGTTGGCAATGTTCAATATGCAAATTTGACCGCGGCCTACACTCACAACTTTACCATGCCCTTCCTCTCTGGCCAGAATATTGTCCTGCAATCGAACCGGAGAGTCCCCCAAGGTCTCGTTGTAGAATAGGGACAGTCGCAGAGCCGGCAACTCGCCTTCCCAATGGTGGAGGTTTAAGCGCAGGTCTTCTTCGCAAAACCATTTTCTCACTTCCACAGACAAATGCTGTGCATTTTCTGGGGAAGTACAAAGAATTTGGACAGCAGCAGTATTCTGACTCTGTAGCCCCAACAGCCCGTTCAAAAGTCTCCCAGGACGAATTTTTACCGCTCATAAACCACTCCGAAACCAGGCTCAATTACACCACAGAACTCATCCATACATGTGCTCGGCCTTTTCCGGGTGCCGCATAAAAGTGTGCCGATTCGACCTCCTCGTAAGTTAAATTGGGAGTTCCGCCAGGAAAGCCTTGTGAAGGCTCTAATCCTTAAAATTTAACACAAATTTCCATAATATTTTTTCATCATTTTTAGAGAAATTGCCCGAAAATTTGAATTCAAACAGGGACTGTTTGGCAGAACTGCCAACTGGAGAGTGTTAGAAATGTTAAAATTCTTAGGCAAGCTTTTCAAAAACCGAGAAGGGGCAACAGCTGTTATCTTTGCCTTATCTGCCCCAGTCATGGTTGGATTTCTCGGGCTCGGCGCCGAAGCGGGATATTGGTATTTCAGCTACCAAAATCTCCAATCTGCTGCCGACCTAGGGGCCTATACCGCGGCCATGGAATTGCGCAGCGGGGCCAGCAATTATACCGCCTCCACCCAAGCGACCGTTGAAGCGACGCGCAATGGCTTTGAACCCGAGCAAGGCACATTGGTCATCAACACACCGCCCACTTCCGGCGCGCTTGCAGGCCGCACCGACGCCGCTGAGGTGATCCTCACACGCTCTCTGCCGCGTCTCATCACAGGCGTTGTTTTGCCTGGCAATGTTGAAATGAGCGTCCGCGGTGTTGCTCAGTACAGCGCTGGTAGCACGGCTTGTGTTCTGGCTTTAAACCCCACCGCGTCTGGAGCGATGAAAACACAAGGTAATGCGGACGTGACATTGACCGGGTGCGCAATGATGTCAAATTCGCTATCTCCCCAAGCATTGATTGTCAGCGGTTCAGCAACAATCAGCACAGAATGTGTATCTTCTGCTGGCGGCGTGTCCGTCAACTCCGGCTTGACCATGTCTAATTGTTCCAACCCGATAGAAAATGCCCCACGCGCAGTCGATCCGTATGCTGATCTCGACATGCCGCCAATGCCAACCCCGTGCCAAAGTGGCAGCTCAAGTGGTGGCGTGACCACCCTGAGCCCTGGGCGTTATTGCGGCGGCATATCCTTGCAACACGACACGAACCTAGAACCAGGCACCTATTTCATGGATGGCGATTTCACCGTCAACGGCAACGCCGAGGTAAACGGTGCTGGTGTGACCATCATCATGACCAACGGTGGAAACATGACGTTCAATGGTACAGCTGAGATCGATCTATCCGCGCCAACGTCGGGAGATATGTCCGGCGTTCTTTTCTTCGGGGATCGAGACGATGCCGACGTTGACCATACAATCAATGGCAATGCGCATTCGACCTTGGAAGGAGCCATGTATTTCCCCGAAGCCGACGTGAATATTGCCGGAACGGGTGACAACGTTAATGGCTGCACGCAGATCATTGCTAGCACCGTCAAGTTTTCCGGCGACGCTACATTATCAGCCAATTGCTCATCTTCCGGCACACGCGATTTGAGCACACCGGGAGCACTCGCGCTGGTGGAGTAAGAGCCACAAGAGCTATGGGCGGCGACGACAATTTCGCCGCCCCACCACCTGCTCTTTGCCATCCCCGAGTGTCTATGATAAATCGCCCCTGATAGACGACAGCACAGGGGCAGAAATTGGCAGCAACACGGTCTGAGCTTTTCGCTTTCCTCGACAGTCTAGATATCGTGCACACGACTTATGAACACGAGCCCATCTTCACCGTAGAGCAGGGTGCGAATCTTAAAGCCCAATGGCCGGGCGGCCATTCAAAGAACCTTTTTCTCAAAGATAAGAAGGGCGCGTTTTTTCTCCTGTCGGCCAAGGACGACACTGAGATCAATTTGAAACGATTGCCAAAATTGATCGCCTGCGCTCGTCTTTCTTTTGGCAATCCAGTTTTGATGGAAGAATTGCTCGGCGTCGCACCAGGATCGGTGACTGCCTTTGCGCTCATCAATGACCCCAAAGCGCAGGTGCGTTTTCTCGTTGATCAGCGCTTGCTGAAGAACACGCCCGTGCACTTCCACCCCCTCAAGAACGACGCAACCACGGCCATTGCGCCCAATGATCTTCTAAAATTTGCCCGCGCCTGCGGTCATGAGCCAACACTACTTGATCTCAGTCTATTGGATGCATCCCCGGAATGACCAATGATCATGGACATCCTTTTCTCACCATATTTCTCTTCTTGCTTGTGATGATCTCCACCGCAGCTTGTGCTAATAACGTTGCTTCGAACCAAATTGGAACTGGAGCCGTGGCTGTGCTGGATTTTTCGACATTGAAACTGAAACCCTCCCCCAACCAATACCTCGTATGTCCTGAAGATTTTTGTCCGAATGCCACACCGCACCGGCAGTCAAGCATCTATGCCGCATCCGCACCGGCCCTCACTGAAGCCATTATCGGTGTCATCGAACAAGAACCGCGCACCAAGCGCCTTGAGGGCGACGACGACGCGCACGCTTATGAATATGTCCAACGTAGCGCCCTCATCGGTTTTCCAGATTACATTTCTGTACGGATTATCCCGGTGGAAGGTCAGGGCGCGACATTAGCAATCTACAGTCGGTCAAAATTTGGTTACAGCGATCTAGGGGTAAACAAAAAACGCGTTACCCACTGGCTTGACATGCTCGATATGGCTGTCGGCCATTAAAGCCATTCAATTCTCACAGATCCAAAACATCGCTCATAGTGAAAATGCCTGGGCCTTTGCCTTGGCCCCATTGGGCGGCAGTAACCGCGCCGCGGGCAAAAATGCCGCGATCCTCTGCGACGTGCTGCAGGACGATACGTTCTTTTGGAGCGGCAAAGATCACCGAATGATCGCCAACAACAGAGCCCCCTCGTAGTGCCGCAAAGCCGATGTCGCCTTTTTTGCGCGCGCCCGTTTGTCCATCGCGTCCCGATTGACGGACATCGTCAAGCGATACACCACGCCCTTCCGCGGCGGCTTCACCAAGCAAAAGAGCCGTACCTGAGGGCGCATCAACCTTGTCTCGGTGATGCATTTCGAGGATTTCTATATCCCAATCCGTGCCGAGCGTCGCCGCAACTTTTTGGGTTAGTGACTTGAGCAGATTGACGCCCAAACTCATATTGCCCGATTTGATAATGGTCGCGTGTCGGGCAGCAGCCTTGATCTTTTCCTCATCACCTTCTGAAAACCCGGTCGTCCCAATGACATGAACGATGCGTGCTTGAGCGGCGAGGGCGGCGAATTCAATACTGGCAGCCGGGCTGGTAAAGTCGACAATCGCATCAGCGCGCGCAATCACTTCGAGCGGATCATCGCTCACGCGGACACCTAAGGGTTTCAATCCGGCAAGTCCTCCGAGATCTTCGCCGATCAGGGCATGACCTTTCGCCTCGACACCACCGGCCACTTCGCAGTCTTCGGTCTCATGAATATGGCGAATGAGCGTGCGGCCCATGCGGCCGGTTGCCCCCATAATGGCAATCTTAGTGGTCATCATTGTCTCGTGTCAGCAAAGCAAGGCTCGTGACATTAGAGCCGTTTTTTGTCGGCCAGGGAAGCCCCCCTAAAGG
>JAJFIN010000403.1 GCA_021774955.1 Alphaproteobacteria bacterium
GAAGCCATGAAAACAATGAATTACATCCCCGCCCCACGCGCTGGGAAGATCACACAGATTCTAGTCAATGATGCTCAACCTATTGAGTTTGACGAACCTCTGGTTATCATCGAATAGAGCTGATCAAGACGAGCCATCGAAATGTTCAAGAAAGTCCTCATAGCCAATCGCGGTGAAATCGCTTTACGGGTTCACCGTGCTTGCAAAGAGCTCGGCATATCAACCGTGGCAGTCCATTCGACAGCGGATGAAGATGCAATGCATGTTCATCTTGCAGACGAAAGCGTGTGCATTGGACCGCCGCAAGCGGCACAATCCTACCTCAATATTCCAGCAATTGTTGCTGCGTGTGAAATTACTGGTGCAAATGCCGTTCATCCAGGCTACGGATTTTTGTCTGAAAACGCTCGCTTCGCGGAAATCATTGCTGAACACAGCATGACGTTCATTGGGCCTACAGCGGATCACATTCGGCTGATGGGCGATAAAATAGCCGCCAAAAAAGCGGTGAGCGACGCAGGTATTCCAGTTGTTCCCGGCTCAGACGGTGGCATTACTGACGATGCAGAAGCCATTCGGGTCGCCCGTGAGATTGGTTGCCCAGTGCTGATCAAAGCGGCGGCTGGTGGTGGTGGACGCGGCATGAAAGTCGCTCAGACGGAAGCAGATATTTCTTTAGCGTTGTCATCTGCGCGCACAGAGGCCAAAGCCGCGTTCGGAGATGATGCGGTATATCTCGAGAAATTTTTAGGTCAACCGAGACATATTGAAGTTCAGGTCATTGCAGATTCTCAGGGCAATGTTGTTCATCTTGGAGAACGAGATTGCTCTCTTCAACGGCGCCATCAAAAAGTTCTCGAAGAAGCACCAAGCCCAGCCCTATCCGCTGAACAAAGGTCGGAGATAGGCGCAATTGTGACAAAAGCCGTGTCGACACTTGGCTATCTGGGCGTCGGAACCGTTGAATTTTTATTTGAAGACGGCAAGTTCTACTTCATTGAAATGAATACACGTTTGCAAGTAGAGCACCCAATCACTGAAATGGTCACAGGACTCGATTTGGTGAAAGAGCAAATTCGTGTCGCTGCTGGTGAACCACTTGGGTATAACCAGAATGACATTACTTTCAATGGCCACGCCATTGAATGCCGTATCAATGCTGAACACCCCAGAACGTTCGCACCCTCACCTGGAACGATTGTCGATTTTCACGTTCCGGGCGGTTTGGGTGTCAGGCTCGATTCAGCGGCTTATGCTGGCTACAAAATTCCTCCGCATTACGACAGCCTGATCGGAAAGCTGATCATCTCAGCAGATGATCGAGAAGCATGCCTGGCTCGCCTTGAGCGGGCTCTTAGTGAATTTGTCATTAGCGGGATCAACACAACAATCCCTCTTTTTTCAGAGCTTTTGCAAGCACAAGATTTCCGTGACGGTAATTATGATATCCATTGGCTGGAACGGTTTATCGAAACGCAACAAGATGAGTCGTGACCGAGATCAGCCCAGAGCTATTGCTTGCGGCCTATGCCGAGGGAATCTTTCCCATGGCGGAGGATTCTAATGACCCAACCCTCTATTGGGTAGATCCAGATCTTCGAGGAATTTTACCTCTCAATTCATTTCATGTTCCCAGGCGTCTCGCAAAAACCATTCGCCAAGGTGTATTTGAAATAAAGATTGACCACAATTTCCAAGGCACAATGCGCGCTTGCGCAGAATCCAATAAAATACGCCCTTCAACATGGATCAGTGAACGTATCATCGATCTGTATACAAATCTTCATGAATTAGGCTACGCGCATAGTATCGAGTGCTGGAGAGAAGGCGAACTCGCCGGTGGTTTATATGGTGTCTCGCTCGGCGGTGTTTTTTTTGGCGAAAGCATGTTCAGTCGAATCGCTGACGCGAGCAAGGTCGCGCTGGTTTATCTAGTAGCGAGACTTATCAACGGTGGGTATATGCTTCTGGATACTCAATTTGTAACTGACCACCTGATACAATTTGGGGCAATCGAAATAGCGCGATCAGAGTATAAAGCTTTGCTTGAGGAAGCTGTTTATTCAGATGCAGCATCATCAGCTGCGTTTATGTCGATGTCTAAAGACGCGCTTCCTTCAGAAATTTTGCAGTCTATCAACCAAACATCATAAACCGGATGCTCCACAGCATTGAGACCAGGACTTGAGGCAAAAAGCCATCCCGTAAATACCGGTAAGCGTTCTCCGTCCAAGGTATTCTCAGTGATTTCAACGAATGCTGTGGTATTTGGCGTTTCTTCTGGTGGCTTTTTGCTGCATTCACGGACGACGACTTCTAGCCGACCGAATGCAGTTGGTTCGTTGAGGGCACCTTCAACAAGAGACACGCGTGCTGTAATTTTGTCGAGCCCGCGAAAGACGGCCAGATTCCGTGACGAACCTTCATTGCGCATATTGGCACGATCAGAAAAAAGTTCAGGCAAACCCGGTAGGTCTTCAACGCGCACCTTATCTTGTACTTCCTCATCTTCAGGCAATAAAATGATATCCATGTTGGTGGGTAAACTGCCATCCGAAGGTTTGGAGCTAGAGTCAAGATTTTCAGATCCTCCGCTCCGATCAGAATCTGCTGATGTTTCCGATGAGGGGCTCTCAACATTATCGCTTAAGCCGATATATTGTTCGGGATTGGCAACACCCACTTCAGAGTCAGAATTTTCATTCTCATCTTCGCTGTTAGGTGCGATCTGCAATGTGTCAAAAAAATCGTACCGGCTTTGATCCGTGTCGGTATCACTTTCGCTCTCTACAGATTGATCTTCGTCTTGCGCTTGCGCTGCAGGTGCCGCACTGAGAGACAGCACAAAAAGAGCGCTGAATATAGTATGCTGCCAGCTAGATTGAAAATAAAACAGCTTGCCCCACAAGCGTGCGGCTTGGATTGAACTCACTCTTCCGTCCCGCTTGATCCGAAGCTGAATATTGCCTGCCCAATAAGCCCTAATAGATCAATCGACCCTTGCGTGAAGGTGATTTCGTCACCCTCTGCCAACATGTCGAAACTGCCGCCGGGATCGAGTGAAATATAGTTGTCACCGAGCAGGCCATCGGAAGTAATTTTTGCGGATGTGTCATCCGGCAGTGCGATGTCGGATTCAATGACCATTTCTATTCTCGCCAGATAAGTTTCTGGATCGAGATTCTGTTTCGTCACAGTACCGATCTTAATGCCTGCCATACGAACATCACTACCACTGGCCAATCCGTCCACACGATCAAACTGGGCAACAACACGATAGCCGTCGACACGTCCGATATCGGCAGTCGAGTAGGCATAAAACATAAAAAAGCCAGCGAAAAACAAAACAACCGTACCGGTTAGTGTTTCGACTATATTGTTGCCCATATCTTTCCCCGCTTCACCTCTGGTTCCAATTCATGCCGGATCGTGAGAAACTTTCTATCGGTTTAACTCAGATTATTCTGGCGACCACGCTTCATAGTCACCTGTGGCATGGGGCCTATGTCCGCTTTTCCATAAACTGCCATCGGGACGATAAGCCAAATTTGTTCCCGTAAGGTTAGGCTTATGTGACTTTTCCCAAGATTTCTTTGTAATTGCAGTATTTGAAGGTGGATCGGAAAAAGTATGGTGCAGCCACCCATGCCAATCCAC